>NZ_JAHLEX010000160.1 GCF_023476575.1 Anaplasma phagocytophilum
GGCGTGCAGCAGGTGTGCTTTGTTTCATGAATCCTCCTCTACATAGCTGTTTCGGTAGGGTAAATAGCACGATAAATGGTTGTATCAGCAGTATAACCACCGTAAGTGGTAGAATTAAAAATGTTGCAGTCGCAAGAGCGCATAATGCCCCAAGAGTGTATGCTGCAGCGTTTTTAAAGGCTGAAAATAATGTTATTTGTCTTTCTTTCGATGCAGAGTTACTACTTGCTGTATTATCTGTCATAAAGTCTGCTATGCTACGGACGAGATTTTTCATTGCCAAACTTGTGTATGCACAACATATATACAGTGTCCCCATGTTTGCGAGAGCTAAGATAAAAGCTGCAGTAATTACTGTAGCAATAGCGCCTACTACTATGGCTATCAGCGCACATGCTGTTACAACAAAAAAGAAGAGAATACTCCGTAGGTATGATATAGTTTTCCCTAGATAGCATCTAGGGTTTTGTGTTACTTTGACAGAAGAGGTTTTAGAATTCCTACGCAGCAGGCAAAGCAATATTTTTATAATGTAGCTAGATATCGCACCAATAGCATGCATAATGCGTCTGGAACATGTGTGCACTGCCCGAATTATCAAATTCCAAACTTTTTTTGTGTTATACGGTATAGACCGCGCTGCAACACCTGAAAGCATAAGTGCCGAGCTTGCGCTGAAAACTACAACCCCTAATACCATGCCCAATGGTGGTACGTTAATTCTTCTTATTCTTGATCTATGGGCCATCTTGTAACACACCATACGTACACACATGGATACTATAACATCGTAATGCAAAAACTGCATGTAGAATCCATATATGCATCACCCAAATAAAATACAGTCGCGGTTAACAATACAGAAAGAGCCTGAGTTAGAATAGCTACTACACAGCACAAAGCTATTGTAAAATTATTGTGTTCGCAATTTGGATAAGTAAAATTTCACTGTACTTTGCAAGCACTACTACCCACTAACATCTGTGTTATGTTAATGAAGAGAGAATCTGGTCTTTTTGGTCATGACTTATAAGCTACTAAGGGCAGTCTCTAAGTTGAAAAGCTGTGTTAGTAAAAAAATAGGTCATTGTATTGAGGACTTTGAGAATGGCATAGTATAAAAATATTATTAAAGAATCTCACAAGCTTTACCACAGCGAGAGTATTGCTGGAGTGATGAAGGAGGATGGCGTCAGGCCTAATACATACAGCAACCCTAGAACCATCTAGGAAACCATCGGCATTGATAG
>NZ_JAHLEX010000161.1 GCF_023476575.1 Anaplasma phagocytophilum
AAACTACTCCAAAATCTCAGTAATAATACCTGAGCCAACAGTCCTTCCACCTTCTCTCACAGCAAACCTAAGCCCCTTATCTATTGCAACAGGCTTATCCAATGTTACCTCTATACTTAGATTATCACCAGGCATAACCATCTCTACACCCGCAGGTAACGATATGCTTCCCGTAACATCCGTAGTCCTAACATAGAACTGAGGTTGGTAATTAGCAAAGAATGGAGTATGCCTCCCTCCTTCTTCCTTCTTCAATATGTACACTTCCGCCTTGAACTTCTTATATGACTTCATTTGACCAGGCGCACTGAGCACTTGCCCTCTCTCTACGTCTTCCTTCTTTATACCCCGCAGCAATATCCCAGCATTGTCACCTGCTTCCCCAGCTTCCAACGCCTTATGGAACATCTCTACCCCAGTACAAACCGTGCTCTGCAATTCACGCAGACCTACGATATCTATCTTATCTCCTACTCTTATTACCCCTCTCTCTATCCTTCCTGTTACCACTGTCCCACGCCCAGGTATAGAGAATACATCCTCTACAGACATCAAAAACGGCTTGTCCTTCTCCCTCATTGGTAGCTCTATCTTTTCTAAAGCACCTACCAATTCCATTATCTTATCACTCCACGGACCATCAGCATCCTCTTCCAACGCTTTAACCGCAGACCCTCTCACAGCATCGATAGAATCCCCATCATACCCATACTGACTTAACAACTCGCGTATCTCCATATCCACGAGCGACAACATCTCTTCATCTTCAACCACATCGCACTTGTTGACCCACACCACGATGTCTTTTACACCAACCTGCTTCGCCAACAATATATGTTCACGAGTCTGCGGCATCGCTCCGTCCGTAGCTGATACAACTAGTATCGCAACATCCATCTGCGCCGCTCCGGTAATCATATTCTTAATGTAGTCAGCATGCCCAGGACAGTCTACATGCGCATAGTGCCTGCCTTCCGTTTCATACTCCACATGCGCTGTTGATATTGTTATTCCTCTCGCCTTTTCTTCCGGCGCCTTGTCTATTTCATCATACTTCACCACTTTATTCGCGCCACTTAGCTTCCTAGCCAGAACAGTAGTTAACGCAGCCGTAAGCGTTGTCTTACCGTGATCCACGTGCCCTATTGTCCCTACGTTTATATGCGGCTTCCTTCCTTCTGACATA
>NZ_JAHLEX010000162.1 GCF_023476575.1 Anaplasma phagocytophilum
AATCACAATACAGTCGTCAATAGCAGGACGTAAAATACAAAATGATGAAGGAAATGAGCTCACTTCTTTCTCATGTAATGACTATATGGGGCTTTCAACGCATGATGAAGTAAAACAAGCTGCAATAGATGCGATTAATCTGTACGGCATGGGTGCGCGCGCTTCAAGATTGAGCACAGGAAACCATGCGTTGTACGCAGAAATAGAAGCAAAACTTGCGGCAGTATACCGAACAGAAGCTGCATTGGTATTTAGCAGTGGATACACAGCAAATATCGGAAGTGTTTCAGCGCTGGTAGGTCGCCACGACATGATCTTGGCAGATAAGTTCGTCCATGCTTCTTCTCTTGATGGAGCGAGATTATCAGGAGCTACAATATACAGGTTTATGCACAATAACGTAGAACACTGCATGCAACTGATTAGTAATTATAGAGAGCTACACGATAACTGCCTGATTCTGGTAGAAAACATATATGGTGCAGACGGCGATCTATCTCCTGTAGACGAGTTTGTTCAGCTAGCGAAAGAATGGAATGCTTGGGTTATAGTAGATACCGCGCATGGCTTTGGTATGCTAAGTTCCTTACAAGCAGACGTATATATAGGTACTCTTTCCAAAGCTATGGGGGCGCTCGGCGGATTCGTCTGTTCATCGAAGATCACAATTGAGTACTTACTTAATAAGTCGCGTAGTTTTATTTATACTACTGCATTACCACCTGCAATCATAGCAGCGGCAAGTGCATCGATAGATCTTTTCAACAAAAAATCTTACACAGAAATTCCAATGCGTCTTGCAAAAGAATTTTGCAAAATTATGGAACTACCCGAACCGCAAAGTCACATAGTACCTTTGATTATGGAAGATGTCAGAAGCGTAATACTCGCTGAGCAAGCCCTAGCTGAACGGGGCATTTTAGTATCAGCAATTCGTCCTCCGACAGCCCCCACTCCAAGACTGAGATTAACATTTACTGCAGCACACAAGCTAATAGATGTACACAGACTGTGTAATGCATTGAAAGCGTGCATTGTGCTTACAGAGGCAGGAAACTGGAGGGTGCTATAGTAGCTGCACTCTCACACGTCTAAACTTCTATTCGGGAAATATATAATAAACCCTACCAGTATACGCCACGTGATGCACCTTAAAAGAAA
>NZ_JAHLEX010000163.1 GCF_023476575.1 Anaplasma phagocytophilum
CAGGGGACCACTCCAACATAACCTGACAATAGAGGCGGCCACTCATTGTATAGGCAACGTGGGGATATTTATAGCTCTGATAACATAGTTTAGTCTACATACACTGCAACCTGCAATCGATAACACGTCACCATAGCTCGTGCAATATCCCGCTCAAGAAACTCCAGTGTAGTAAAATGCATTAGCGAGAGCTTCAGGGTACTCAAAGACCCACCATACCATCATTATACAGTATTGCCCGAAAGGCTACTGTTGTTGAAAAATCTGCACAACTCCACTAAAAATGCATCGATCTGCTGTTATTAACAAATTTTATTGTTCTGCAAAATCCAGTGCAGTTGTGTACTGTGGCATAGCATGTTAAGTAGCGGTAGATTTTTTTAGATCTTTCTCCAAAATGGTAAAACAAATATATCAACAAAACAAAAGTGCTATGGTTGTATTAGCACTGGGAAGCAATATTGGCGATAGGGTAAGCGCTTTGAAAGAGGCTATAAAACTCATACCATTGCATAACAAACTATCCTCATCCGTATATGAGAGTTGCGCTTTGCTTCCTGACAACGCTCCATTTTGCTGGAACATGCCTTTTCTGAACATGGTCGTCGCTGGATATACACATTTTTCTCCAGAGGATCTATTACAGAGCGTTAAACAAATAGAATCCCAGCTGGGAAGATGTAGTATTGGCCATTGGAGCCCCAGAAGCATAGACATCGACATCATACTATGGGAGGGCGTTACAACAGAGGATCAGGCTCTCACTATACCTCACAAGGAAATGCACAAACGTGACTTTGTTTTGGTACCTACCTGCGATATATGTCCTCGCTTTCCACATCCTGTACTAAAAGCAACAGTGGAATCGATATTGCTGAAAAAGCTGGATATCAACCTTGTCAAAAAATATCAGGTCTTACATTTATAGGAAGGAAGAATACCTCTATATCATTTGCTAAAACACAGGTGCAAGACCCCACTACAAAGCACATCACCAGTTATTATCTGTGGGCCGCTGTTTATCGAGTGGCCTACAATGCAGATGCATGTCAACATCTCACATCTAGTAGAGCCTTAAATGGCATATCACCATCACATTCATACCAAGGAGTTCCAAATGAGACTTTTTTTCCTCGCACCATATCCCCTATAAGCTGG
>NZ_JAHLEX010000164.1 GCF_023476575.1 Anaplasma phagocytophilum
TCTGCCTCTCCAGTACCCATCATGGCCTTGCCCATCTCACTCATGACAACCTTAACGTCAGCGAAGTCTAGGTTTATCAATCCTGGCATAACCATTAAGTCTGTGATGCCGCGTACGCCCGTATGCAGTACCGCGTTCTTAAGAGTCCGTACCGTAAGGTTGGTGCTATACCATAACAAGAAAAGAGCAATCTTCCGCGTTATCTATTCTAGAACTCAATATACTACCACCTGTTGAAGACAAAGCAAAACTGCACGCATATAGGGTCTATGACGGGAAACTACAAAGTTATCTAACTAATAATCGGCAATGTTACATCATTTTGCCCCATATACTTGCCCCCAGCTTCGTCGTAAGACTTGCTGCAACGTTCCTTACCTGAAAAAAAGAGGAACTGGCACGCGCCCTCAAACGCATATACCTTTACAGGTAACGGAGATGTATTAGAAAATTCCAGAGTTACGTAGCCTGACCACCCCGGTTCAAGAGGTGTAACATTAACTACGATGCCACATCGAGCATATGTTGACTTTCCAACGCAAACAACCATAACGTCTCGTGGGATGTTAAAGTACTCTACAGTCTTGGCTAGCATGAAGCTGTTTGGTGGAATGATGCAGAAATCCCCCTCGCAATCAACAAAGCTATCTTGCGAAAAGTTCTTAGGATCCACTACCACTGAGTGAGTATTGGCAAAAATCTTGAACTTATTATCCAGCCGAGCATCGTAGCCATAGGAAGACAAGCCATACGACAACACACCAGTGCCTTCTTTGTGGTCTACGAACGGGGAGATCATACCATCCTCTAGGGCCTTTTCCTTGATCCAGTGATCAGGCATGACTGACATAAGCGAACCCCTATGCAATAATAAAGAACTAACTCTCAGTCTATACCCAATTTTACATTCCCTCAAGTAAAAACTCTCAGAACACGCGTAGAGAACATGCTAGAGTTAGAGATGCTTATGCATAAGCATACAGCTTATTACAGCCTATCGACACTCCATCAATGATGATATGAACGAAGCCAAAAAGGAGAACAACAGAAACCGAGGTTATCAATAGTCTCAATATAACTCCACGAATTCCTATTCCTACACCTGGCGCTCGCACATCGG
>NZ_JAHLEX010000165.1 GCF_023476575.1 Anaplasma phagocytophilum
TGAACATACGTAATCATCCGGAATATGCGACCTCGATATGCAGCCATATCCCAAATCTCAAATTGACCAATGTAGAGCTATTGGAAGTGATATTGGAAAATCTAGCCAAACTTCTCGATATATATTCTGCGTCAGGGTTTGCTCCGCTAAGAAGTTTGTGGCTTAAAAAAGCGCATGCGCTTAACTCACACGTCTGCATAACAACAAGTGCTGGAATCACTTATGAAGGCACGTTTACCGATATTGATATTGATGGCTCTATAGTGTTGAAATCTGGTGAAGATACCTTGAAGCTAGACTATGGCTCGATGTTATAATAGCCCTAACGGGAACTATACTGCTATAAGCCAAGGGTTTGAGAATTTTAAAGGCTCATGTGTACTACTAAGGAAAAACACCCTAGTAATAGCTGAGCTAGGAGAAGATAATAAGAAACGCTCTCATTATTATAGTGGTTAGAAAAACCTCAACTCGAAGACAATCCAGCAGGCAGAGCGGAACTGTATATAAAATCGGTTACATCTCAATGATTGTAGTGACGAGCAAGACGCTTACTAAAACTCAAAGACAATCCACCCGGAAATGGCTGAAGTGATTGTATAAAATCGGTAATACCTAAATGGTGATAAATAGTGATAAGAAAAACGTTTTCCGAAACTTAAAGAAACTCGTCAATCATAGCTAAACTATACAAAAATCTACAACGCTTAAGTGGCTGTATGGGTAAGAAAAACGCTTAGTAAAACTCAAAGACAATCCACCTAGCAATGGCTTAACTACAACACCTTAATGATTATAGTGACGAGAAAAACACTTCCTGAAACTCAAATGCAGTTCACACAACAGCCAAAGATGTCCATGTAAAGATGTAGATGTTGCTGCAAGTAGTACTTCAAACTGAAAAAGCAAATATTTTTCTCGGTGCTGCTCTAAAAGCCTGAGAAATTTAAAGAAATGTTACTATATATTATAAATAAGGAGAATAAAAAAGGCCTAAGGTGTATTGACTGCCATAAGCTTGAAAGTGCTCTTGTTATTTACTATGCACAGAGATTTTGCACGCTGTATGTTGTGCGTCGTAGTCGCATTGCATCAATA
>NZ_JAHLEX010000166.1 GCF_023476575.1 Anaplasma phagocytophilum
ACAGGCATGTAGCGCATCATAAAGGTAATGCAGTAGGACCGTGATATTCAATTGCTGCACTGCAGGTTCTTGAGACGCACTGCTCCTTGCCTTCTCCTCATCTACGAGCGATTCAATGTATGCCATCCTCGCCGCAAGATCAGCAACCCCAGAATCTGCCTGGACGACAATCTCAAACGTCTCGTGTAATTCGAGCGTGCACCTACGCAGAACCCCAAGAAAATCCTCATATGAAACGATTCCAGCTTCTATTGCAGAATGTATATCATCTTTATACGCTGTAGAAGCGGTTCCACTGTAAGTATAGCCATAGTCAAGCACACTGGTGAATATGCGTGGCGCGTGCATCTTATTTAACTCCGAAAGGTATCACACAACATAGTTGTATCACATCAGCGGTATGTAGCTCAATATTATTGATTTTTTTAATAAATAGTGATATAAGCCATTATATATCCTAATATATCCTATAGGATTTGTGTTAATGCATGATATGACTCTTAATAATCACATGCACATAGTAGTTATAAAACGTATCCACACAAAATTATCAACGTTTTAAGGAGTGAGAATAGTTATGCAGAATACTCTGAATTGATGGTAAATTGGCTATACTTGCTGGTCTAGTTTTATTTCCTAACAGAACAACTGTCAGCACGTGCACAAATATATTACCTCTTTGCACAACAGCATTGCTAGAAGATAACTTTTTCTGAAAACACAAACCTACGCTTTACTTCTTGTGAGCGTGATTGAAAACATAGAGCTTTAAGTTATTACACTCTGAATAGCTCACAATCCTATACAGCATATTACGATGTCCGCACCGTGGCTCCTGTGCCGACTATGCATTCCTGGTATTTTCTTGTGCCTTATGAGCTATAACAATGAAGCCGCCCATTATGGTATTTTCCAAGAATACTCAACATGTTTGTCAAGAGTTTCCAAGCTAAACTACAGCACACGAGCACTAGGAAAGATCTGCAGGCTAGGGACATTAGCTATGTCACCAGCCGCCATTAGAAAATGTATGGTAGCAAAAAAACACCCGTTCAATGATGTGCTAAGAAGTGTTCATATACTACAG
>NZ_JAHLEX010000167.1 GCF_023476575.1 Anaplasma phagocytophilum
AACTCCACGAGACTTTATAAGTTTAATTATATCTTCTGCTATATTCAAGGCACTCAAAACACACCTCTACTTAGACATTTTTATTCTCAAGAAGAATTCATTGCGTAAATCACAACGCTCTTCAAAAACACCTAACATTTGACTAGTTTGAACGTTTAATCTCTCATCTCTAGAGGCAGCATCCCTGCTGCTACACTCAACGCACCAATGCTCAGCTTCTAGTATTACAGCAATACCATGAGGCTCAAGTATCTTCTCTAAATACTCTGCTACCTGATTAGTAAGACGCTCCTGAAGCTGTAGCCTTTTCGAAAAACAACCAACAATATGCGCTATACTACCAATACCAAGTATCTTCTCTTTTGGTATATAAGCGATATGTGCCACCCCACATATAGGACTAAGATGATGTTCGCAGTTTGAAGAAAATCCTATGTTTTTTACCAACACCATTTCTGAAACCCTACCATCGTAGGGAAGAAGAGAATAGTGAGAGAGAAGTTCAGTAGCATAACCAGAACAAAACTTTTTATAGTAATCCAAGACTCTACGAGGTGTTTTTAATAAACCTTCCCTATCAGTATCATCCCCCATCCACCTTATTATGACTCTAACCGCCTCTTCAGCTTCCTCAATCGTTGGACAAACTCCACCACATTGCGTTACTTCTGCCATACACCTACCCCAAAGCTTCGCATCCACTAACCACTTCTATTAGATCCGTAGTTATCGCCGCCTGTCTTGATCGATTGTAATCCAAGACCAACTTGTTTAGCATACTTTTCGTATTGGTATTGGCAGATTCCATGGATATCATCCTACAGCAGTGCTCACAGGTTAGGCTTTCACATAAAGATAAGTAAAGCCTGCCCATAAAGCTATTAAACCAAAGCTTCGTATTTATTGATGCAAAATCAGGATCATAGAGATTTTCCCCTCTCTCAATCTCTCCTTTATCCTTACTTCCGTAGAAATCGTTCGGGTCATCAACTATAAGAATATTCTCTATAACTTGCTCCTGCGAATTTATGGCGTGAAACTTGCTATATAGAACCAAAACACTCTTGTAACTTGTGAAAT
>NZ_JAHLEX010000168.1 GCF_023476575.1 Anaplasma phagocytophilum
CAACAGCCTTAGCAAAGTGAACAATGTCCTTACCTTATCTAATAAGAGCACCCTATACATAAACCAGATATGAAATCGAAAGATTACGAGACAAAACATACCTAGAGACTGCTTTTAGATACTCGGAAGAGCGTAGTTACTTAGTCTCCTCGCATATTAAACTCATTTGTAAACGAGAGACACTACAAAATAAAAGCTAACTCCTTAGCTAATAGATATACTGTATATGCTTCATCTATCTAATAATAGATCCTTGAATAGCTTGATAGAGAACTTAATGATAGAGCTCTATATCATCCACTAATTATGACACTCTAGAACTAACTCTCTATCCTGAACTATCTCCATAACCTCAAATCCAGCATTGACCATAACTGAAGTAGAAGAAACCGCCCTAATCTCAACAACCTCACCACCTTCAATAGTCTTAGCAAGTAACCCAGCCACTATGGTTTTTTCTTCAGGAGTGAGTTCCTTTACTAGGTCTTTTGCTACGGCTGTGGCGTTGTCATCATGAGCAGCACCTGTCTTCCCAGAACCAGGCCATCCTGCCCCTTTTTCCAATACCTCAGTTCTAAAGCCCCTGAGTTGCGTTGCGTTCGTCGCCCCACTGCTGCTGCCTACACCACACTGTTTTTCAGTTCCGTCTGTGCCGTTGCCTCCATACTTGTTACTGCCGGCAGCCTTACAAACCTTATCATCGATGTTAGGGTAGGAGATTTCAACAGCCTTAGCAAAGTGAACAATGTCCTTACCTTATCTAATAAGAGCACCCTATACATAAACCAGATATGAAATCCAAAGATTACGAGACAAAACATACCTAGAGACTGCTTTTAGATATTCGGAGGAGCGTAGTTACTCAGTCTCCTCGCATATTAAACTCATTTGTAAACGAGAGACACTACATCATAAGCTAACTCCTTAGCTAGTAGATATACTGTATATGCTTCATCTTCCTTACTACCACTATCTCTAATTCCCTTAGTCTTGCTTTGTAATAATAAGAGTTACTGTGTATACTCCTATTTATACCTAGCAATTCATAGGTAACTGGCATACTTACCAGCGTATT
>NZ_JAHLEX010000169.1 GCF_023476575.1 Anaplasma phagocytophilum
CATAACCAACACTACCTTCCATAGCTACAAGCATGTTGTCCTTAAACCCAATCCGAGGATCGGGTGTATTCCAGTCAAACTTGTTAGACTCAAGTTTGACACTCTTACCATCCTTTAAGTATGGATATACTGCCCTAGTCTCTCCGTTACTCTCCCTTATACTAAAATCTCTTATCTTGCTAAACGCTGGACTGTAATCCAAACCAACATAGAAATATCCCGCACCGCTAGACCCCAAAGCACTAACATCATCATGAGCCTTAGCATCTTGTCCTGCCATAACTATAGCCAAGGACATCATTACGCTTCCTAAAAATAGCTTACTTCTAGATCTCATATACTAACTATCTAATAGAAGCAGGGTAAGTTGAACTTACCCTGCTTCCTACAAACCACCTTTAAAAGCGAACCTAACACCAAATTCACCACCGACATAAGACATGGAGAAGTTAGCAATAGCAGTATCCTTGAGTACGTCCAGCTGTACTTCGTTGATGGTTTCGTAACCTTTCTTATACTTCTACTTCCTTATGTGTTGTCTTTGCTGTACCCCATATCAACGAGATCATCTGCTTCCCTGAGTACATACCTGTCTGATGCAGTTCTGGGGTTATTCTGCGACGTTGTGGCTCTTCTTATATACTTATGGATTGTAGATGACTTCTCGTTCGAGCACGTTTTAAATAATTCACACTCTCTACAACCAGTACTGTACAAGATTACCGGTGTATGGGGAAATTATCAGGGTTCTTACCTTCTATTTTTATGGCTACTAAGTGTATATACTGCCAGAATGGAATTTGCTCACAAGGACAATAACCTTAAAAAATAGACCTGACTGTTTAGCGCCCCATCCTGATAGGGTTTACAGCTTTCGGTGTGATTTTTTTCAATCCTTTTTCAAAAGTATTTTTTGTCGAACTCCTTTCCTTCAAGACACTTCGTATAAATAAGTTACACAGCACTCTTTAATTACCTATCCACCTCGGCCATAATACATGGCACCCTCTTGAGCATGCTCATACTATAGCTATAATCTCTTTTCCAGATAAAAAGTGGGCCC
>NZ_JAHLEX010000017.1 GCF_023476575.1 Anaplasma phagocytophilum
GAGCTTTAGGTTCAGGTTTTTCACTTGGGGTACTGCCATAGGTAGGTGCAATGGTATCAGGCGTGCTAGTAGGTACCTCTATATCTGGGATTTCTAGAGCTAGTAACTCATCTATAGTTCTTACATTTCTTTGTACCTTAATAGGAGCGCTAGACGCGCTTCTGAATAAGGAATTTGTGTCGGTTGCAAGTATTGTTGCTGCTGAGCCATTCTTAGGTTGATATACCAGTGTCGATATTTCTGGGAAGAATTTTATATCTTCCAAGGGAAGTGTCAGGAATCCTGTGGCAGGGCTTGAAAGAATCACTTCTAGGTCTGATGCACCTTCTGTATTGACTAGATTGCTTTGAAGTAACACTTCTGCCATGATGGGTCTAGTGTTTAGGGAACTTGATCCATGCGCTATATTAGTTATTTCCCTGTGAAGCAGTTGCACGTCAGAGTTTGTACGCACTGTATGTATATTTTTGTCACTGGAAGGTGAGTCTTGTAGTGAAACACCGTTTGAGTCTACAATAATAAATCCTGCATATTTTACGACATTATTTGATGGGGCCTCGTGGACTATAGGTATTTTTTTAATAAGCACTCCGTTTTGGACTAAGTAGTAGTAGTCTTGATTCTTGTAAAAGTATTCAGTGCTTGCATTTAGCCACCTTTTTTGACTACTAATGCCGTTTAGCGGTAAGACGGTCGCAGCGAGATCGTCATTAACAATTTTGAAGGCTGGTTGTTGATTATCTGTTTGTGTCTTGAATATTTCTAGTAACTCTAATGGTCCGGGAGGGTTTGGATGTACGAGTAAATCATTCACAATATTTAGGTTTGCTCCCGTGGTGTTTTTTGTTGCTGGGTTATTGTGTTCCTCATCAGCAGCAACTAGAGACTTTAATTTTGCTAATCGCGTAGGTTCTAGTAAAACGTTTTTTAGTTGCTTGGGTGAGATTTCTTCATTGGTTGCGTTACAGAATGTAAGTCTATAATCATCATTACTGTTCTTTACAACTTTTAGGAAATGATATTCCGGGGGTATAATTAATCTGGTAGCAAAATCATCCCCGCAGATCAGCTTGTTATCTGTTGTAAAACGGCATCCATTCATAGGTACTCTGTTAATTCCGTCCGGGCTTTCCCGCAAAGAGGAGTGGATACTACTGAATGGGGATGTTTCGTCATCATCAGTCTTGGGAGATTGAAATATTAAGGTTGTTGTACTGGGTAAAAATTTTTCAGATTTCGGTTCAGCTTTGTTATCAGGAGTACTATTGAAGGGATGTGAGTTAGACTTTTCTTCAGCCTTCTGAGTGGTGTGTGTATCAGGGTTTCCGTCTTCGGAAGCGGGATTTTCCTCCAGAAATGACTTGCTTATAATCCAGGTGGTATATGATCTTGCAATAGGTGCTATTTCTAAAGCTAGGGGAGCAAAGCCATTTACGTTTGCGTGTACGGCGTGCAGTAAAGATGGACTGTGAAAAATGTTCAATCCTTCTATGTGGAGTCCGGCAGTATATGTACGATAAAGTACTACAGACCTGTTGTAATCATGACCATGCTCTATATAATAACGTTCATCTTGAGGGACGTCTAGCAGAGGAGATGAATCGCTTACTGAGTTGTTAAACTGAATATTTGCTTTTGCAAACGTTCTTAGTATTTCAAAATAGTGTGATTGATGAGAGTGCGTTATTTTATCGAATAATGTCTGTGTTTTGTTCTCCTCATGATTTACATTGTGAATATCTATTGAGTAGTCTGGCTCTCCTAGCTTTATAAGGTATGTGCTGGCTGGGTGTTGTACTAACGGTATAGAATAATGCGAAGTCGGGATGGAGAGCAGAGTGTTAGGATGACGTCCGCTTACGTTTATTTTGAACGCATACAGTTTATCACTTGGTGGGGGTAGTGATTCGTGCTCGTTCTTAGGTATTAGATCTACATGCGATAGAACCTGTTGTACAGTCTGCGGATCCTCTGTATACGTTATTTCTAGTGCTGCTCTCTCAGAATGATTTTTTAACTGGGCAGCGTCAACTATAGAGTACCTGTCGCCTTCCACTAGTAAGTACGCTGGATGTTTATCAAACGTCTCGATTAATAATTTTTCAATATCCGGACCATTGAAGATTTCGCGCAAGTTGATTTTTACACCCTTTGCTTGATATAACTCCAGTAATTGTATGTCTGTTGGGAGTGGTGAATATACTATATCCAGGGTTGAGTTTGTTAGGCGAAATATCATACTATCTGAGGATAGGTGTGCTATTGGTGATGTGTCTTCTCCAGCAAATAGAGCAGCCCTTTTTATTGTTGGGCTATTTGCAGGGTTATCATTTTTAGGGTAAAGAGGGGTGCTTACGGGTTCTATTCTAAAAATTTCTCTCTCGGGAAACGTCTCTTCTAACGTCCTATTTGTAGGAATTTGTAATGCTTGATTTACGATCGTTACAGGATATGGCTCACGTAGTAGCGCCTCTTTGTTATTAACTACAAATGCTTTACTGTGTTCAGCATGATCGAAAAAAGCATCATAGCTGCTCGTACCATCTTCAGTTTTAACTTTGGTTTCAAATGATATAGCGGATTTTATGTCTAACGGATCCCCTGCAGCATTGCATAAAAAGAGATTTTTTCCTGCATGTGGACCTGATTCACTTGATGAGCGTGTTAAATATTGGTACTCCTTTGGTACCGCCATTATAACTTTAAAGTCCTCGTATATTAGAGTGTTGTTTCTGAAGTAGTACTTAGAACTTGGCAAAGCACTCTCTGAACTTGGCAAAGCACTCTCTGCGTTTTTTTTACTATCACCAACTAATGCTTCGTAATACAACAGCTGATTTTCTAACGATTTTCCAATGGGTTTTCCAGGGTAAATATATAGTGATTTGGAGCGTTGCTTACCTTGATGTGACATTTTATACCTGCAGCTGGAAATAAAGCCGGCAATTGATATGTGCTATTTGTTAAAAAGTTGTAAAGTCTGCTGCAATGATTCCTAATGTGTAAGTAGTAGTTAATAAAGCTCTTTTTGTATGTAGAATTTGACTTTGCATTTTCCGTGCAGGTATTGGTTATCGTTCACCTATGTGGTGGCATACATATTTTATATGTCCTAAAGATTATAGGATAAAAAGCTTCTACTGTGGCTTTTATGTAGTAGATCAGAAAAATTAAATTTTGACTTTTCTGTTCTATTTGTGGTTTACTCCGCGCCTTCTCTAAAAAAAGCGCATTTTATGAAAAAGCAATTCAAAATAGCGTATTTGCCGCATAGGTCGACAGTTGTTATTCGTCCTCCAGACCGTGGAGAGCTTGTACCTTCTGCTGAAAACATTCATGATTATGTACCGGAGAACGGTGTTAAGCAATATGTGCAGGACCAGAATGGTATAAGAGGTTATTCGGGATTAGCCCAGAAAAGTTATTCTGCAGCCAAGAAGCATGAGTCCTGGGGTAGTGACGATAATGGCGAGAAACTCAACGATAACAGGAATCTGTCTCAGCTGGGAGTAGAGGGTCAAATCAGACGTAGTGAGCCTGATATTTCTCATCTAGAATCTTCTATTGATGCAGTAATAGGTGATTCGCAGGAGCCAATGATTTCTTATTCTGGGAACAGGAGTGCTCAGCTTAGGACAGCATCATATCTTGATGCTCCGAGTGGTGATAGAGAACTACAGTCTCCCATAATACAGTCAAGAGGATTGGGTTCTGTAAACACACGGGGTCATGCCAATTATTCACAAAATCTCGAACGTGAAGAGGGATGGGTAAAACCAGAACATGTCTATGATGAGAGGGACAAATTTTATTCCGTAGAAAAGAATTTTTCTCATGCATATCAAATCAAACTGCAGGTTCTAGAAAATGCAAATAGGTGCATTCAGATAAATTTACATAGTGAGGAACCGCTATCAGTAGCATATGTTAAGAAGGTCAAGAAGATCATAAAGCGTACCATAAGTGCATACGAGGAAGAGTTTGGGATGCTTCAACCTCCGGATGATCCACGTAAGCTGGACATATATCTTTTTTCTCATAAGAAGACTCTTTCTTCTGCACTAGAAGCCATAAATGAGGATAAAAATGCAGGCGGTATTGCATGGCCTACATTAGGAAAGATATATGTAGCTAAGCAGGGGAAAAATAAGATTGAGAATTTATCTCACGAAATAACTCATCAGCTTATGCACTATTCTACCGGTGGAGGATTAAGTCGTGCAAAAGAATCGGATTTTCTTCACGAAGGTGTAGCAGACTACATACAGAATATAGTTATGAGGGGTAAAGGCGTAACACTAGAATTGAGTAGTGTACTAAGCTCAGTTATAAACCTATACGAGCGTGATCATGAGCTGAGAAGTGCTACAACTCTAAAGGAAGTTGCAAGTATTGTGGAGAGACATCCTCAAGATAAGGATTATGAATCCCTAAAATATAGCATTGGTATTGCGTTCGTTAAGTACTTACAAGATACAGAGAGGGGGCTCCTTAAGACTCATTTTCGGGCTGCAGAACTCGGGTATACTGGCGACAGCGCTGATAATACGCTACACCATCGCATCAGTTTTATTCCTCCAGAATTTCACACGTGGCTTCATAAAAATAGCACGCAGAAGTTTATGGAAAAACACGATACACTTACTGTCTTCGGTGGGGAAAAGTTAGGATTCCGAGATAGTATTAATGATGGAAAAGTAGGCCGGACAGAAATCTATTCTGCTAAGCTAGAAGGTCACAATCATAAATTTGTCGGCGAGTTGTCAGCTACAGCGCACGTTTCGGCATATGGAAATCCTACTGTTCTGAATCCTCATACTACAGACAAGATTATGATAGATAAGGGTTATCAAAACCTAAAGCTTATTAACACTGTAGACGGTATGCGTTATGTATACAGTAATGCGGATGGTAAAGAGTACTTTGCAAGTGGTAATGCGGTCGCTGTATCTCAAATTTCCAGAGTATTTGCCAAGTACGACGAGAATTTTGCTCTTTTACATACCGCTATCCAAAATCTGCAAGAAAAATTGCGGGGTTATATCTTTAATACAACGCGGGAAACTCAAGGGGAATTTGTCAGGGCAGTAGAGCAGATACTTGTTTTCCTAACACATAAAGAGGATGAATTGTCTGATGACAATGACAGTGTCATCAAGGAACTTGAAAAAGTATCTATGCGTATTAGTGGACCTCGAGATGCTCGTGAAGTGGCATCTAAAATACAAGAAGTGTATAGTTCTTATGTCACAGCTAAAACGCAGCACCTTCTTGATCAGCCATCTACTGGGCCCTCGAACGAGGCCATGCTGAGTAGGATACTCAAAACTTTAATTTATATCGATCCGGATATGATTATAGCAAGAGACGCGGCAGGCTTCGCGAGAATTGCGGAGCATCATCCCGGAGAGATTTTTGAGATTCGTGGTACGGGTCAAGGTGATTATAGTGGTCTTTCAATATACATGAGGGGGCACAAGATTGGGGAATTACCAACCAATGTAGAAGAGTTTGCCATATTCACGAACGAGTTGGGCAAAACGACTAGCACATTCTATGTTAATGATGTACTTAAAGCTGTTCATACTGCATATAGCTCTGCGCCAGTAATCATTGTGACGGAAGATGCTCATGGTAATAAAGTCGCGAATTTCTTTGCAAAAACTAAATTGGGAACTGTTCATAGTAGCGAGGTAGAAGTTGCAGTGAATCAGTTCATAAGCATGGCGTCTTCAGGAGTTAAGGCAAGATCGAGTTATCCACTGACGAAAGGCATTGGAATTGCGCACTATGTTCCGGAGAACAAAGACAGTGATCAAGCTGTGGTGCAGAGGAGTGCAAAGGTAAATAACCGTGGTACAGACAGAGAAGATGACGATAGATATGCAGCCAATGTCACTCTTGACAACAAGTTGCTAATAGAAAAAATGTCTAGTTTGCAGTTTTATTTTACAGAGGGGAGGAAAGATGCAGCAGGTAATTATACTGACCGCTCCGAGTTAGTTATTGTTGATATGCTGGCTGATAGAGTGCTGCAGTTTCCAGAGAGTATAACTCACCTAAAGCTCGTTAAAACTTCTAGTGGTTCTATTCGATTGGTACCTTGTACCAGTACTGGTGAAGTAGATCCTGAAGGTATGCCAGCGAGTCTGGAAGGATACTCTTATATTGACCCTATACATGTGTATGATCGAGTAGGATCCAAATGGGTGCATAGCAATGCTCAATTCAATATGGTTGACTTTCAGAGATATCCATCAGGAACATTATTTGAGATGCGGTATGACCCAAATGATCCTAGTATTCCTAAGGATGAAGATGGTAACGTTATCAGGGTTAATGATCAGTCATATAAAAGCAGAGTTGGTATATTTACACCTACAGGGGAAAAAATAGGGGAGCTTGCTAGTGCTTCATCGTTTTTCCAAGGGAAAGTATTTATCTCATTAGATACTAGTTACAGTTATAACGATTTTGTTTCATCTATGTACCAACACGATGTAGATGTAAAAACTGTTGGGGAGCCTAGAGATGGTATAAAACGAGTATCTCTTAGTGGTGAAGGAGACCTAGGTACTGATCGAGGTTTTAGTGATTATTTTTCTTTTAATCAGAGAGCAAGGCAAGATACTCAAGAATTGGCTGGGGAGATGCATAACCATACAACAAGGAGCACGCGTTTTATAGAAAGTAGAGGCGACGATTCTTCTAATAGATCAAATGATTTGCCTGGTAATGCTGCACGGCCTGAAGATGTTACGGTTGTTAGAATGCTCAATGCGGCTGAGCTCGATTTGTTAAATAGTAAATTTTTGTATATGAATCAGGTAGGTTTTCGCGTTACTGACGTAAAAACAGGGCACCATGTATCGTTTCCAAAATCTATTACCCACGTAAAGGTTGTTACTTATAATGGACAAAAGCATTTGATACCTAGTACTGCAGATGGCGATGTATCTCCTACAGGTATATCTGATGATGTAAAAGTTGAACAAGTGTACATCAACCCTATTTTAGTACATCATGGCATCTCTTTGCGTGCTTTTAATGATACAGTGCGAGAAACACTAGAAGTTATGGACTTAAGTGCATACAAAGATGGGTATTTGTTTGAGTTAAGGCCCAGAGGTAGTTTATCATATGCAAGCACTCTTGCATACGGAGATAGGTACCCAAATGCTTCCGAGTCTAATAAACCTGATCGCCTTACGACTCATGCTCACTTATATGATGCAAGCGGTAAAGAAGTTGGTATCCTTTCTGCTTACACTGTGTCTCATAGGAGTGTAAGTATAGTCGCACATAAAGCACAAGAACGCGGGAGTTTTCTTGATGACGATGAACCCGTCAAGGGTGATAACAGTGGACTATTAGATGTTGGTACCACTGTGCAGTACAAAGATACTGACAACGAGGCACAAGCACAGCGTGTGAATGATGAAGAGGAGCATGATATTGGAGCACCGAGTGTACGCTATGAACCATATGTAGATGATAGAAGGACAGGTGACCAAGAGCTCTCTACTGACGTTGTAATTGATTACAGTGTTGGTGCTTACCCTGCGAAAAATGCAGATGGTTTTCTTGAGGTGTAATGGCGGTTTTTCTAATTTGCCATTCTTCTAGGTTTTTCTCACTCTTCAATAGGATGATCAGTGGTTATTTTGTTGTACGTTGGCTGAATACAGGCAGGCTCATGTGCGATCCGAATTAGGGATGATGCAGGCTTTACAAGATTTAGATTTTTGATGCGTACACAAACTTTATACGAACGTATGTGCCGCGATAAGTGGCACATACTTGTCATAAGAGTTCTCAGGATATGCAACTGTATCATTTGGCATAATAGCGACAGCCCTGACATCATGCTTTTCCATGAGTTCTTTAACATCAACTGTGTGCATAGAAACCAAAAGTTGGTTAAACGATAACCTTGTACAACAAAAATTGAATGTATCCTCTTACGTAGGGCCATAGAAAATATTGTCTTTTCCTGGTTAGGAAGTTTTCCTATGATTGGTTGCATGCGTGTATTTGGTGTTTCATATGAAAGCTCTTGGAATAGTTATTATGGTACTTGCTATATGCTTCGGTATTATAGCATACAACAGGCACAGTTCTATTCAGGAAAAGGTGGTCAATGTATATTCTTCTCGGAAAGAGGAGTTGCTGCGTGATTTGTTCAAGAAGTTTACTGCTGATACAGGTATTCAAGTACGGTATATAAATGATGAAGCTGCACAGCTGATTGCTAGGATGGAAAGCGAAGGTGCATACAGTGAAGCAGATGTATTTCTGACTGCAGATGCTGTAAATCTTATACTAGCAAAGAAAAAGGGTTTACTACAGCCAGTTAGATCAGAAGTATTAGAACAAGTAATTCCTGCGAGATATCGAGATAATGATGGCTACTGGTTTGGGTTAACAAAGCGTGCTCGTATTGTTGTATATAATAAAGATCTTGTGGACGTGTCGCAGCTTAGTACATATGAAGACTTAGCAGATTCAAAATGGAGAAATCAAATTCTAGTGCGTTCTTCTAACAGCCCGTACAATCAGTCATTGATTGCATTTATGGTAGCCAATAATGGCATGGAGGCTACAAGAGAGTGGGTTCGCGGGTTGGTGAGCAATTTTGCTAGAAAGCCTGCAGGGGGTGATACCGATCAAATTTATGCTGCTGCAGCTGGAGAAGGTGGTATAGCGATAGTAAATAGCTATTACTGGGGTAGAGTTTGTTCTTCTGAGAGAAGAGTAGACAAGGAAGCAGCTGCTAAGCTTGCGATCTTCTTTCCGAACCAAGGGGGCACAGGTGCCATGATAAACATCAGTGGTGGTGCTATAGCAAAAAGTGCTAAGAACAAAGACAATGCTTTAAAATTATTGGAGTTTTTGTCTGGTGAAGAGGCGCAAAGCATATACGCGAATTCAAACCAAGAGTATCCAATAGTTGCAGGTGCTGCTCGTTCGAAGATACTGAAATCTTGGGGTGAGTTTCAAGAGAGTGAATTGCCATTGCAAGAACTTGAAAAATACCTTGGCGAATCTGTACAAATTGCTGATGAAGAAGGTTGGAAATAGGTGTTAGATAAAAAGGTCTTGGAAATTTTAGTTTGCCCCCTTACAGGGGGTAAACTTTTGTATGATACAGAACGTGCTGAACTTATTAGCCAGGAAGCAGGGCTTGCATATCCTGTACGTGATGGCATCCCTATCATGCTTGTTGATGAAGCAAGGAAGTTACACACAGAACCAGAAGAACCGCAAGGAAGTTCTGGATTACATTCATCAAGCAGTCAATAGCTCTCTACCTAAGGGAACTAACAAGCAGCCACTAACAATGGCTGCTAACTTTAGAGTAAGGAAACTCAGCAGCAGAGTGTTCTACTGTTTCACCCAGTCTCTATGAATGTCTTTTGGGGTAATCCTACTCAATGCAATACATGCAATCAACGCCCAGAACATCACACAAAAACCAGGTGCGACCTTCCAACCTGTTATTTGCATAAGCCATGTACAAAGCACAGGAGCCATACCTCCACCAAGAGCTGAAGATATGTTACGCGCTATTCCAAAACCAGTATAACGCACTTTTGTGGGGAACAGCTCAGACATCGCAGCACTGGATGGACCAAGTGTAGCAGAAAACGGAATCGCAAACAGAAAGTACCCTAACCCTACATACCAGAAACTTTCCTGACTCAATAGCCAGAACACAGGTATAGCAAGGAAGAAGAGCGCAATAGATGCGCCACCCATCACCTTCTTTCGACCTACCACGTCAGACAACGCTCCGAACCCTACAGTCAGCACTCCACTGATCATCACGTTCACTATTTCTATAAATTCACCAATTTGCGGATTTACTGCAGATGATAGAGAAAAGTTACCTACAAAACTTATGAAGAAAACCATAAAAATGTGGAAAGAACAGTTCTCTATGCAGTCTATGCAAATCGCTAGTATCAAAGGCCTTCTATAGTACTTAAACAGATGTTTTACAGGCGACTTTACTACGCCACTCTCTTTAGACGCATGCTCTGTATATGCAGGGCTTTCGCCGGCGCTAACCCTTATGAATATGCTTATGATACCAATGACAAATCCTATCATGAACGGGATTCTCCAACCCCAGACCTTGAAATCATCACCTGTGAAATAAAATGATGCCATCTTCACGGCTAACGCAAATACAGATCCCAGGACGGCACTTAGAACCTCAAAACTCCCGAATAGCCCAGCTTGATTCGCTTTTGAATGTTCTATAAGGAAGGTAGCATTTCCTGCCTCACCTCCCAGGGAGAAACCTTGTACCAATCTACATATTACGAGTAGGATAGGGGCAAGTACTCCCACACTAGCATAGGTCGGCACTACAGCCATGAATCCTATAGGCACTGACATTGCAATGATGGATATGACGAGCGCGGTTCTCCTACCATATCTATCACCGATATGCCCAAATATGCTTGCACCGAACGGGCGCATACAAAAACCAACAGCAAAAACAGAGAAGCTGCTCATCAAGGATAAGTATTTGTCTTCTTGAGGGAAGAATAGGTCACCGATAGTACTGGCTAGGCTTCCAAAAAGTATATAATCATACCACACTAAGGTATTACACAGGATTGTAGACAAAACGGCGCGTTTTACAGTTCCCTTCTTCATAAAACCTCCAACTTATGTAGTCATGCTAATGTTAATGTCACCCTGGCTTTTTCACAGTGTCATTCCCATCACATAACAAATTAGGTGCTCACAAACACGGCCATTGCACGCACGCGACGGCAAACACTATTAAACGTGCCGAACAACAGCACAAACAATATCATATACAGCGCATCTACCGCCAAAAGCACCGCAAAGCCAGCAATTCTACGTCACAATAGCGCGTTTGTCAGCAAACTGTTACAAAAAAATTGGATTGACTACGGTATATGTAGTGCTACAATCAAACCTTCTTTCGTTCAGGGAGACTTCGAGTTAGGGATGTCCGTAAAAATAAGATTAATGAGATTAGGTGCGAAGAAGAAGCCATTCTATAGGATTGTAGTTGCTGATTCTAGGGTGCAAAGGGATGGGAAGTGCATAGAGCAGATCGGGTTTTACAACCCTATGGTTGAATGCGGCGCTCCTGGTTTTCTGAAGGTGAATGCTGAGCGTCTTGGTTATTGGTTAGGTGTGGGTGCACGGCCGACCGATAGGGTGTCTTGGTTCATTAAAAAGGGTTTCATAGAGTCTCAGAGCAGCTCTGCTACTTCCACAGTGCAAGAGGCGCAATAGAGGCTTGTAAACGCTCTTCTTCAGATAGTTACCGGCTTAGTTGTGTGTGCTTTTTTAAGTAGATGTTGTGGCGTAGTGCTGCTTCTTTGTTCAGCGCTCTAAATTATGCATGTTTTTTTGTCTCTTACCAAGAGGTCTTGGTCCTGCTTTGCTGTTGTGGGTGTTGTTTATCCGGTTGAGAGGGGCTGTACTTGGAGGTGCCGTTGTTGCCTATGCCGTTTTTTTGTTTATTTTTAGTAGTCCAGGTTTTTTGCAACGGCTGAATATCGCTGTATCGTAAGGACAAAGCGGATGTAACTTTTTCTTCTGTAAGACCTATATGTCATGCAGTAGGAGGCTCTTGTTGTTTGTATACTTGAAGCTTGTGGGCATCTGCGCAGGGCTGAGAGAGGTATTATGTTGCGGTGTAGCGCTAGCCTTCTCGTTATATGACGTTAAAATTTATGTATAGGTGTGTATGACGATCCAATCGGGCATCTTGGGCATGAAGATGGAGTTTAGAACGCCTGCGGGTGTAGTAAAGTTGGAGGAAGAGATAATTGTATTCGACGTGCAGGCGCAAACTTATGTGTAGGGGAGTGTTCTGGCAATACGGTGCCTGTAGCTTTATCGTCATAGGTTGAATACGCTGTAGAGCTAGTTTTGTAGGCGTGGATACTATCTTGTATTGCCTATAACTAGCAGTTCCATGTTCTAGATGTCAGGTATAAAATTTATCTAGGAGTTCATGAAATGTATTTCTCCAGTTCTGTTACTATCAAAGTCCACAAGAAGCTCAACTAATTTAAGGAGTTCTAATAGCTGAGGATGTGCATCAATATTATTTAATGCTTCTATGTTATCAATAGCGTCGTCTGGGACTTTTGTTGGACAGATAGCGTTGACACATATATTAGGAGCTAACTCTGTGGCGGCTAATTTTGTGAAATCAATAAGCGATTTTTTTGACAACAAATATGAAAAGTACTTTGTTGAAGTTCTAGTGATTCTAGCATCAGCAATGTTTATTACTTTGCCGCCATTCACACAGCCTTTAGAGAAGTATTGAGTTAGGAATACGGGACTCTTCACGTGAATATCGAAATTTTCTGCGAAATCTCGAATATTACATTCTTTTAAACAATCAGTATAAAATACTGAAGCGTTGTTTATTAGGACGTTACAGTGCGGTAAAACGGCGAAGACGTCTCTCATCAAGTCCTCAAGAGCTGAGAAATTTTTGAGATCTGCTAGAAAGAGCTCGCATTTTCTACCATATACTTCGCTAATCGTGCACTGCAATGCTAGAGCTTTTTCATACGAGGCATTGTAGTGCACGGCAATATCGTACCCGTGCCTTTCAGCGAGAAAAACAGCTACAGCTCTGCCAATTCTGTTAGCAGCACCAGTTATCAGTACAGCTTTTTCGCGTCCTGCGCCCCTAGACATTCCAGAATCTCGTAAAAAACACTATAAGTTTATTTTTAGATATATGCACTGTAAATCACATGCTCTCGTAGGTCAATATGGTACTGGGATACCAGAAACCAAGCCTGACGCGTATTATGAGAGTTTTAACATAATCATTACCTTGCACGCAAAACTAACTTTACGGAGTACCCCCTAAGTCTGGGGTATTTAATCTATCTCAAAATTTTGAAGAAGATACAAAGAAATACTATACAAGATCTGTAAAACAAAAGCCGTAATGCCCCAACCAGTCAATGCGACCACAGTACAAATCCCTGAGGTCTCCTATATCGTACTTAAGCATTGTCATTCTCTCAACACCCATTCCAAAAGCAAAACCACTGTATTGAGAGCTATCTATATTTACGTTTTCTAATACCCTATTATGTACCATTCCGCAGCCTAGCACCTCAACCCACTGGCCGCGACTATCCCTTATATCAATTTCAGCAGACGGCTCCGTAAAAGGAAAAAAGCTCGCGCGCATCCTCATCTCGATTTTACGTCCAAAAAACTTCTCAAGAAAGTGATTGATACAATACTTTAGGTGGCCCATCGTAACATCGCTGCCAACGTATAACCCCTCGACCTGGTGAAACATCGGGCTGTGAGTAGCATCCCAGTCATTCCTATACACCTTACCCGAGGATATTATCTTGACAGGCATTTCAGAACTTGTTTCCATTGTCCGAATCTGTACCGACGACGTGTGCGTCCTTAAGACAACCCGCTCGCCGCGGAGATTGTGAGCCATATAGAAAGTATCGTTTTTTTCTCGGGCTGGATGATGTACAGGTGTGTTTAAAGCGTCAAAGACGTGAAACTCATCTTCAAGATCTGGACCACGAACAGTAGCAAACCCCAGCGCGGTGAAGATATCTTCGATATCCTTTATTACCTTTGTTATGGGATGCAACCTCCCATATACACGAGACCTCGATGGTAAAGTGATATCTATGCTATCTTTACGTAACCGGGCATACAGTAGCTCATGCTCAAATTCTGCCTCCCTCTGGTGTAGCAGCGCCTTGAACTTCGAGCACAAAACATTAGTCTCACTTCCAACGTTTTTCCGCTCTTCAATATCTTCAATCTTGGAAATCTGCTTAAGAAGGGCAGTAAGAAGGCCTGACTTTCCAAGATACTTAACCCGCACCTCATCAAGCTCTTCTCGAGAACTACAATCAGCAACAGAAGCAAACGCTTCCCTTCCTAGATCACGAATTTGACTGAGCAACGACACAGGTTCGCCCACAAGCTTGTGCTACAGCATGAGCAATCTTTTCAAAAGCTCCCTTGTCTCTAACGGCCATCTCCGCCAACATCTTTCTATTCAAGCCAATGCCACACAGAGAAACTCCGTGCATGAACTCAGAATACCTTAGACCATACAACCCAGCAGCAGCATTAATGCGCACTATCCACAGAGACCTAAAATCACGCTTACGAGCACGCCTATCACGATATGCATAAGCAAGAGCCTTCTCTAATCTCTGAAGCGCAGCCCTGTAGCAATTTTTAGAACGTCCTCTATAACCTTTGGCAAGAGCTATAACCTTTTTGTGTCTAGCTCTAGTAGTGACACCACGTTTGACCCTAGCCATTAATTCCTCGCATAAAAATCAACCTAAAGACCATACGGCATAAAAGGAGCAACGATACGTGTATCAGCCGCACTCATGAGAGCAGTCCCTCTGCGAGTCCGCAAACTGCGCTTACTCCGTTTTGTCATGCCATGACGCTTAGTGGATTGTGCGGCAACCACCTTCCCACTAGCGGTAATTTTGAACCTCTTCTTAGCAGAAGACTTAGTCTTCAATTTTGGCATACAACCCCATGCCTAACGACAACAACAGCTTCTCAGCTTATATACTTATGTCTACAGTGTCAACTCATATCGGGCAGTCTTAGTGTATTTCACAAAGGAACACACATGCAGTATGAGGGGAATGTTGCCTCTGTATTTGCGTACTTTATATGATATAAATATAAAATAAATTTTGTCATTTAGGAGGTTATAAAAAGTGCCTGCAATGCAACTAGAAGTGTCTAAACAGACCTGAAAATTCTTGACACGTATAGTGTGTATGCTACCATGCGTGACCATGATCGTATGCCTGGGTTAACTGAATCTTAGTGGTTGTAGCCTAGTGTTTGGGTCTGTGCGGTTTTTTAAGTTTGGAGATTCTTGAGACATGTCATCAAGCAATGAGGATGCTCCGTTGATGCCTAGGGCGGTTGCCGTGTGGTTGGTGGATAATACTTCCTTAACATTTAAGCAGATAGCTGAGTTCTGCGGATTGCACATACTAGAAGTCAAGGGTATAGCTGACGGAGAGGTTGCGAAGGGTGTTGTGGGTTGTAATCCTGTAGCTATGGGGCAGGTGACAAAGGAAGAGATAGAGGCGTGCCAGAATGACTCCAATAGGATTCCAAAGCTTGTTTCTTGCGCGGGGATAGGTGACAAGGTAGCGCGCAGGAGAAGTGTTCGTTATACGCCTGTGGCGCGGCGCCGTGATAAACCCGACGCGGTATGCTGGATTCTCAAGTACTGCTCAGAGATGCACGATTCTCAGATAGCGAAGCTTATAGGCACGACCAAGGCTACGATAGCTGCGGTTCGTAACAAGGAGCACTGGAACTCTAGCAATATCAAACCTCGGGACCCTGTGTTGTTGGGTCTATGTACACAGGCTGATCTTGACGAAGCCATAATGCGTGCGCAGATTGTCTCCGAAAGGGAAAGGAGAGTCAAAAACATGAACGATGACCTTCAGCGCCAGAAGGTGTGAGGGGGTCTGTCTCTGGAAGCGGGCATATTTTGCGGTGCAAGTTTGTACATGCGCTAGGTTTTTTCACTCTGGCTTCTTCGTGTGTTATTACGGTTGTGAATTTTTGAAGGTCGTCTTGTGTGTGGCAAGGGTAGGAGAAGGAAGAAGGCTGTTCCCAGCGCTGTAGTAGCAGAAGAGGCGACAGGGAGTGGCAGCGAAGAAGGAAGAATCCTGAACCTATGTGAGCTGAAGAGAAAAAGCACAGGGGAGCTACTGGCAATAGCAGAAGAGCTAGGAGTAGTCAGTAA
>NZ_JAHLEX010000170.1 GCF_023476575.1 Anaplasma phagocytophilum
CGAAGGGAAAGAACTACAATGCGCTGGGAGTTATTCTTCCGAGGAATCACGATATATAGAGTGTACGCTGGAGTGCGCTGGTAAGAAGAGAATAAGGGTAGTGAGCGTATACGTTCCCAACGGGCAGGAAGTAGAATCTGATACTTTCTTCTATAAATTGAAATTTCTAGAACATTTAAAGGACAGATTATTAAACATTGTGAAAACTGAGGACTTACTCATTGCGGGGGGTGACTTTAATGTTGCACCTGAAGAGATAGACGTGCACGATCCTAAGGCTCTTGATGGCAGGCTGTGCTTTCATATTTTAGAGCGTGCTAAATTCAGAGAAATTCTAAATAACGGCATAGTGGATATTTTTCGCACTTTTGTTGGTATTGATAGAAAAGAGTTTAGTTGGTGGAATTACAGAGAAGGGGGATGGCAGAATAATAGAGGTCTTAGAATAGACGGTTTACTATCTTCTCCTCAAGTTGCTGATAAAGTTCTCAATTGTTCTATACTATCGAAGGTTAGAGGTTGGGATACTCCTTCAGATCATGCATTGGTGATGTGCGACATAGATGTTTAATGTGTGTACATGTCTGTTTAATTATACTTCTTTATGCTCTTTGTGGCTTTGATACGTATAATAGTGGGGTATTTCAAAGGTGGTGCCTTATTACAATGTGATAGGTATGTATAATGCAGCTTTTGAGGCATATGTTCAGTGCTTGGCGGTTGATTAGGGAGTCATCAGCGGCGAGTTAATGCTGTTCCTGCATGGCTATTAGACCTTCGGCTGCTTTTGGGGATTCAGTGATTTTTCATTATGTACCGACGTGGAATAGCTACAATTCGCTGTTGCGGTGCCATACTACTCTGATGTGGGGAGAGCGTTGTTTTTGCGAGTGATTTGGAAAGAGGGACGACTGGTGAGAATATTCATGTGGATTGTGGGTGAGCCATGTGGTGGGGTTGATTGAAGTAGGTTGATGCTCCTAATTAAGACGGGTAAAGATTATATAATATTTTAGGGTGCTCCCTGTTTCAGGGCAAATCTTTAGGGAGATTGTGCAGCAA
>NZ_JAHLEX010000171.1 GCF_023476575.1 Anaplasma phagocytophilum
AAAGAAGCTGCTTCATGACTAATACCCTCCATCAAGCAACCATCCCCGGCCATAACGTAAGTGTAGTGATCTATTAGATCATCGCCAAATCTCTGGGCAAGCATTCTCTCAGCAATAGCCATTCCAACAGCACAGCCTAATCCCTGACCTAAAGGGCCAGTAGTGGCTTCTATACCAGGTGTACACCCATATTCGGGATGACCTGGAGTCATGGAACGTAACTGCCTGAATTTCTTTATATCATCTATGCTGATATACCCTAATAAATGGAGTATGGCATAAATAAGCATGGAGCCATGTCCATTAGACATTACCAGCCTATCTCGATTAATCCAGTTTGGATTTTGTACACTAAATCTCAAAAATTTAGAAAACAATACAGCAGCTACATCAGCCATACCCAAGGGCATACCTGGATGACCTGAAGCAGCATTCTGAATTGCATCAACAGATAATAGCCTAATAGCACTTGCCATCTCACTTAGCTGAGTAGAATACTGCACAGCGCCTTGATTCTCATCTCCCATAACGCACTCACATGCTTAGATATCTATTTACCAGATGGTTTTTATAAGCGTCTACATCAATCCTACGTCCGGTGATCTTTTTTAACAGTGTTGTACTGCTATATCGTCCACCATGAGAGTATATGTACTTACTTAACCACGCAGTTAGCCCTGAGAAATCACCACTTTCGATATTCTCCAAAACGGCAACTTTCGGATCATCAATATAAGAAAAAATTTGTGTAGCAGCTATTGCACCCAGTACCTTACTCGGTAGATATCCAAAACAGCCACTCACCCAGTAATCGTCTTGCAGTAGTCCCTCTTGCTCCGCTTTTGTTACTTGATTGAAGTAATACTTAACACCTTGCTCCCAAGCATCAGGCAAGTCATCAACTGCAAGATCGCCATTTACTAGCTCCTTTTCTAGAGCGCATCTTAACATCACATGCGCTAGGGAGGAAACTTCATCCGCCCTTTCAAGCAGCAACTCCGGCCTGACTTCAGCAAGGTACCTATGTATATTACCCGAATCAGCCACCTTACCCC
>NZ_JAHLEX010000172.1 GCF_023476575.1 Anaplasma phagocytophilum
ATGCGATTTGCCGAGACTAGAGTTCTAGATTTTTTACTATCTATACCAAACTTACTAAACCCAGAACAGATGGTAGTTTTCAGATAGCCCAATGCAATATCGAGCATTTTAGAGGGCATCTGTTCGCATAATATTTCAAAAACTAAATCTAGAGACATATCACGCTACTTTGTATAGCTTTACATAAGATTGGCAGCACATATTAGTCATTTTTCTAACTCTCAGTATGTAAGAGGCCCTTTCATTGACGCCAATAACACCCCTAGCCTCAAGCAAGTTTAGTATATGACTAGCTTTAAGACATAAGTCGTACCCAGCAATTGGTAGATCATTTTGTACCATCACGAGGCACATTTCTTCATTTTTCTCAAAGCTATGAACCAAGAAATCTGTATCATAATGTTCAAAGGAAAGAGCTGAAAATTCTCTTTCTCTATCTTTAAATATTTCTCCGTACTTAACGCCAGAACTATTCCAAACAATATCGTATACGTTATTCACCCCTTGGAGTACCATAGCTATCCTTTCCAGGCCGTAAGCTATTTCTCCAGGAACTACAGAGCACTCTATTCCCCCAACTTGCTGCATATACGTGAACTGAGTAATTTCCATACCATTGCAAGAAACTTCCCACCCATAACCATACGCCCCTATGCTAGGGTTTTCCCAGTCATCTTCAATGAACCTTATATCAAAGTCAGTTGAAGATATTCCTATTTTTTCTAGGCTACGAAGATAGTCATCCCGCAAGGTAATCCTGGAAGGCTGTATTATTACTTGATACTGATGATGCTGGTACAATCTATTGGGGTTATCTCCATATCTTCCATCGCATGGTCTTATAACAGGCTGTACATACGCTACCATTGTGTTCTTTCCAGAAAGAACCTCAAGAGAAGTTGCGGGATGTAGAGTTCCTGCCCCGAGTTCTGTAGTATAAGGATGTACTATAGAGCACCCGTAGTCCTCCCAGTATCTCTCCAAATTTCTTACTATACTCTGGAAGTTCACAAGATAAGCTACAAATCATGACAACCGCCTCGATGATGC
>NZ_JAHLEX010000173.1 GCF_023476575.1 Anaplasma phagocytophilum
TTATCCTTACTTCCGTAGAAATCGTTCGGGTCATCAACTATAAGAATATTCTCTATAACTTGCTCCTGCGAATTTATGGCGTGAAACTTGCTATATAGAACCAAAACACTCTTGTAACTTGTGAAATCTATACCCAATGAATAAAAAAAGCCTTTAAAAGCACAAAATCCCAAATTCTTCGGCTGCGATACAACGCCCAGAACCTTTCCGCTATCAGCTATCACATTCTTTACAGCATCATATGCCTTTTTACCAATAAAAAGGAAGCTGAGCTCTTCGTCTATTGCAGAGTTTTGCAAATACTCACGCAGAAACTTTGCAACCGAGTGATTAAATCCTCCGCATAATCCCCTATCAGACGAGAAAACAACCAGCAACTTTCCAGAAGCTCCTTCAACAGCTATGTTATTACAACTATGATCCTTTGCTTCGTGTAGCACCTTCTCGCAGTATCGTCGAGCATGCCCTAAACCCTCTCTCGCAGTACGAAACTTTGAAGCAGAGATCATCTGCATCACCCGAGTTGTCTTTTGTATTGACTTAACACTTCTTATCCTTGTTGAAAGAGCCTTTCGATTTGCCATACCGACACCTTACAGCCATAGCTCTAGTATATTATCTTTTGATCCATTAACAAGTCTAAAAACAGTCTAGAGTTTTTTTTTGCTAACTACTTTATAAATTTCATACATTAATAAATATTTAGAGGGTGTAAGAGCCGTGCTTCTCAATACAAAAGCTATGTTGATGAAAAGCCTAAAAAACATAATCATGTAGCCTTTAGCCTTAATCAGACATAAAACTTCGGCTGTATTGCAGTCAGAATTTAATCACAGAGAATTCTCTTTATCTAAGAAGTTATAGTCCACTCTTTTTCGGTAAAACCTTTTTTATAAAGCTTCATATGGCTATACTTTAAAATCGTGGAAACACATTCAGTTTCATATTCACAAAAATGTGATTTTGAGGATAATGTTCAGTATCAATAAGTGATTAGTGTATCTGAAATTTTGTTGCTATTGCGCGCAGATCCATTCTCTTTGTAGA
>NZ_JAHLEX010000174.1 GCF_023476575.1 Anaplasma phagocytophilum
TAGATGGTATCTTCTTTGCTATGAATGAACGCAATACTAGCAACTCCTATTAAAGAACTGAAAGCTGATATTGCTCCTCAAGAGAATAGCAAAATCTCTAAGAGCTAGTCTAGAGATGTAGCTGGAACATCACAATCCTGAATATAGTACTCCTATGAAAAGGCTATTGCTGGTTGGTAATCGGGAAAATAGCAACACTGGGAGAAGATAATCTGTCAAGTTTTACAATACAGACTTACTAAAACATCATTACTTTTTGGCTTTCCTATATTTTGTGACTCCTTGAAAGAGATAGAAGCAGCTCTAGTATAATGTGTAAGCTCAACTTTGAGTATTACTAGCACTTAAAATACCGCCGTCTTACCCAGCAATTTATTAAATGTCTACATTGTGCTTCTCGGTAAACCTGATAGAATCAGAAGTTGCTTTGGTTTTCACTGAGTATTGTTGGTGATAGTAGATTCGCACTGTCATTTAAATTATTTTGATTCTGCAAACCTTCGAGATATTATCAATCGCGCATGTGCTGTGGGCGTGTCTCTTATGCAGACTGTGTGCACTACTATAGAAGAGTTTCCTGTACTGCTGGAGATAGCCAATGGTTATGAGCAAGTATACGCTTCTGTAGGCGTTCATCCCTGTAATAGTGCCAAGGGGGAATTTGTTTCAGTAGATGATTTGGTTGCCTTTGCAGAAAATAATAAAGTCATCGGTCTGGGAGAAACCGGTTTAGATTTTTATCGGAGTGAAGAGGGTATCGATAAACAAGAGAAAAGCTTTCTTGCTCATATAGATGCAGCTAGAGTGACTCAGTTGCCTGTCATTATTCACTCAAGAAATGCTGATGCTAGAATGGCTGAAATCTGTGCCTCGGAAATGAAAAATGGTGCCTTCAAAGGCGTTATGCATTGTTTTGCTTCTTCAATGGAGTTGGCAAGGTACTCACTCGATGCTGGTCTCTACATCTCATTTTCCGGCATTCTTACCTTCAAAAATGCAGGTTTTTTAAGAGATATAGCCAAATTTGTTCCCAGAGACCGTGTAG
>NZ_JAHLEX010000175.1 GCF_023476575.1 Anaplasma phagocytophilum
GGTATATTACTTGCATGAGCAGTTAGGCTATTAAGTGTGAATTAGAGAAGTGATGGTTCATACTATGATAGCGATTCTGCTGACGGATTCGAGAAGTGCTCGACTTGGTACGACATAAAGTAAGATCCAGATGCGATGATAGAGGGCATCGTGTGGTGGATGGTATTACTGGCGGTTCCTAAAGTACCGTCTTAATTGTTTTAATTCGTGTTCAGCTCAGCGGAATGTGGTCGCCTAACTTACCGTTAGGGTTACTGCTACTGCTGCCATCTTTATGATTATAGAGCCGAGTACACGGAATTATGTAATTTTTCATGTACTGCTTAACATTGGACCAGAAGTTCTTTTAAGAGCTTTAGAAGTGCGGGAGTTGTGCAACAGTGTGACATTATAGTCAGCTTTTCGCTGTTCTATTATTGCAGGCAACATCAGGGGAGAGTAAATTTTACAGCGAGATAATAGAGGCAAGCAATGAAGCCATTTGTAATTCATAGACGTAGCATCAGCCAAAGTACTAACCTAGATGCGATGGAATTGGCGGAGAAAGGCGCAGATTCAGGTACAGTGGTTGTCGCTGATGAGCAAAGTTCAGGTGTTGGTAGGCGCGGCAGACAGTGGTATAGTCCTAAAGGAAATCTATATTTTAGTATTGTTTTAAAAGAGCATTTGCACGTACCGACGCTCTCATTCGCTTGTGCCTTATCCGTGGGGATATCTCTTGAGCAAATTTTTTCAAAACATATAGAAAATTTAAAAATTACAACTCTAAAATACAAGTGGCCAAACGATGTTTTTGCGGACAACAAGAAAATTTCTGGTGTACTATTACAGAGCAAAGTGCAGGGTAGTTCTATACCCTGGATAGTGTGTGGCGTAGGTGTGAACATACGTAATCATCCGGAATATGCGACCTCGATATGCAGCCATATCCCAAATCTCAAATTGACCAATGTAGAGCTATTGGAAGTGATATTGGAAAATCTAGCCAAACTTCTCGATATATATTC
>NZ_JAHLEX010000176.1 GCF_023476575.1 Anaplasma phagocytophilum
ATCCACGATAGTGAAGCAGCATACCGTAAAAGTGTGTCAGATAGCTTCTTTACAGTAGAAGATGCGCTGCAGTATATAGCCGGATTACCTGTGCGTGACTGCTCCAAAGCTGCATTCTGCGCTTCAATGGTACGTACTACATTGAAGTGCATTCATGACGAGTGCGTACATTATGCAGCGGGTACGTACCAAAGTGATAATGACGTTGGAGATGGTCGTTGCCTTTCCATAATGCTTCTAGAAGCTACAGCTACTACGTGTGAAGTGTGTGCTTCCTTAAGTGCAGTACCACAAACAACAAGTAATATTGAGCAATGTAAGATCGATGCTGAGAATCTTAACAAAACATTAGTGGAAGTGCTACATGTAGTACGTGGCAGAAATCTCAATGAGGTTAAATCTCTGGGAGATGCGAATACTTTCTCTCACTTAACAAATTTACTAGCTGATGCTCAACTGTTACTTGAAGCTATCGATGTGCATTCATTACCAGACTCTTCACTGTATGTGAAGTTATTAGGTAATGTCGAGAATACTCTGTGCGATGCAGTATCAACATGTATAAGGAAGCAGTGTGCTGGAAATCCTGAGTATAGCGTTCCTACAGAATGTGATTGTGCTAATCCTAACGAGTGGGACTTCCCATCTCCTAGAATCGAATCTGCATACCAAAGTTTAGTTGCAGATTCCATGGGATATATCAGGTAATTTTTCTGTCAATATTAACGAAAAGGTAAAAAACGGTTCCATCTATGTATAAAGGCACTGTGGTCTTCGTAGATGTGTGTTGCACAAAAGACAACCGATAGCCTATATGGGGTGGTGAAAAAAAAAGATGTACTTGCTTGATGAGGCCTGCAATCTTTAAATAACTAGCCTGTAGCGTGTTATAAGGCAAGTTATGGATATGGAAATGTGTGTTTAGTGGCAAACGCAATCCATAATAGACTTGGGTGTAGTT
>NZ_JAHLEX010000177.1 GCF_023476575.1 Anaplasma phagocytophilum
CACCTGCTCTATATGCTTGTTCCTGAGCATTCAACCCCTTAAAAGATGGGAGCAGTGAAGGGTGAATGTTAATTATCTTGGTATGCCAATCCGTAACAAACTTTTCAGGAAGTATGCTCATGAAGCCTGCAAGACAAACCAAGTCTACATTGTGCTCTCTTAGTACTGGACTGATATGCTCTATATCCAGCGGTCTACGCCTAACCACAAAGGTGGGGAGATCTGCGTGAGACTTTATATTCTATAAGCTCTCTAAAAACCATGTTCAGTACTCACAGATACTCTCGCTACTGCGATTGTTGAAATGGAGGGTGATAGTTAGGAGTCTCTTGAGTTATCGTTACTCCATGTACGTGACTTTCCTGCAAGCCCGCAGAAGTAATAACTGTGAATTGACAATTTTGTTTCATCTCAGCGATAGTTCGATTGCCAGTATATCCCATAGAGGATCGCAAGCCGCCTACAAGCTGATAAATTACTTCCGAAGCAGCGCCTTTAAAAGGTACCCTGCCTTCAACGCCTTCAGGAATGAATTTAGTACTAGTGTCTTGGAAGTAGCGATCGCTAGCACCTTCCTTCATGGCCATTACCGAGCCCATGCCTCTATAGCATTTATATGCTCTTCCGTTGTATATGACGGTATTTCCAGGACTTTCATCAGTTCCAGCGAAAATGGAACCTATCATCACAACATCCGCACCGGCAGCAATGGACTTTGCTATGTCGCCAGAGTGCTTAATGCCACCATCTGCTATTACTCCGACTCCGGCATCTTTACAGACAGCGGCGACATTGCGTATAGCAGTAAACTGCGGCACTCCCACTCCTGTTACTATGCGAGTCGTGCATATTGAGCCCGGTCCGATTCCAACTTTTACAGCATCAACACCTGCTTCTATAAGAGCTAATGCACCTGCTGCTGTGGC
>NZ_JAHLEX010000178.1 GCF_023476575.1 Anaplasma phagocytophilum
AGTTAGAATCGATCTTCCAGACTCCGTGACATCCTGAAAGAATTTAGGAAACTTGCACACTAAAAAGCAAGACTGAATAACCCAGTCTGGTAGCAGCGTGCGCACGCGCGCGGGTCCTAATCTCGGCAACCAATCAGAATGTAAAGGCAAAAGCGCGGCTAGCCCGGGAAATTTAAAAATCGCGCGCAGTATCTGCAAGCCAGCCGTGGCCCAACCCACCCAGGTGGCGCCCTTGTACCGTAGAGCGGTGGCACTTACGTCCAATTAGAACGTGGACACTAAACCGCTTACTTACCTCACGATTAGCCAGACCCGGTAGTAGACCAAAATGATAGACAAGTAGCAGCTCTCTGAGAAATGTGGGTGGCTCTTAAAAGAGCCGTTAGGTTTGAACTTGCAACTAATTCCCCGGTTACTTGGCGCTGGTGTACTTGGTGACAGCCTTGGTGCCCTCGGACACGGCGTGCTTGGCCAGCTCCCCGGGCAGCAGCAAGCGCACGGCCGTCTGGATCTCCCGGGACGTGATGGTCGAGCGCTTGTTGTAGTGCGCCAGGCGCGAGGCTTCGCCTGCGATGCGCTCGAAGATGTCGTTCACGAACGAGTTCATGATGCCCATGGCCTTGGATGAGATGCCGGTGTCGGGGTGCACCTGCTTGAGCACCTTGTACACGTACACCGAGTAGCTCTCCTTGCGGCTGCGCTTGCGCTTCTTGCCGTCCTTCTTCTGCGCCTTGGTCACCGCCTTCTTGGAGCCCTTCTTCGGGGCAGGAGCGGACTTCGCTGGCTCAGGCATGGTCGAAGAGCAGAAGGTTCATAGCAAAGCTAGAGGCACGGTGCGGCTTTATATAGAACCTTATACGCAAATAAGGTGGAGTTAAAGCCTG
>NZ_JAHLEX010000179.1 GCF_023476575.1 Anaplasma phagocytophilum
CGTATTATCCCGCTATTACCAATGTTTATGGGCCTCTGCTGGTACTGCGATGAAAATGCGTATATTCCTACCTCATTTTTTAAACCTTCAATATATCTACTGCCTAAATTTTTGATAATTGGCTCATCACAAGATATAGCAATAACTAAGATACGTGGTACGTGCATTGTGTGGTTATGTTCCAGGAGTTATATATGTAAACGCGATACTCTCTCCCCCCATATCATATATCACTAGAATATGTACTGTATTACCTGGATAAGGCTCTTTTACTTCGCAAATTTGTTTAGCCGCCTAAGTTTTAGGGCCATAAACGCTGTGATAATTACCGCCATAAATATAGGAGTAATCCACAAAAAATATGTATCAGCATTGTATGGTATATCACTAAGAATTGCGCGACCATAACGCTGTTTTAGGCTATCTAAAATCTGTTCATCAGTCATACCATTTATGATTTGACGTCTTATAAAAGAGCGCATTTCAACTGCAAATGCGGATTGCGACTCATATAAGGACTCCCCTGAGCAAGTCATACATTTTGTCATCTTAAAGAGCTTTATAGCTCTAGAATCCTGGTTCTTAGATAGGAAGTCCTCATTTGCGGAAAATGCGTTCTTTACTCCATTTTGAGTAAACGAGATAAAAAGTAAAAAAATAAATATTAACTGCTTCACAGATATCGCTAAACTACTAAAATAAATACTGCTATAGTTTATAACTCATAGCCTAAATAATCTACTTTATTGCTCATATTGGTTCATATCACAGGGAGTGTTACCGCAGTATAGCCTTTATAAAATCAAAATCAGCATTCTCAACAAACTTGCTGTTTAATCAATGCACCAAAAAATCTTTATCATAACTAAGAACCCCGTATATA
>NZ_JAHLEX010000018.1 GCF_023476575.1 Anaplasma phagocytophilum
CATCAGACTGTATAGGATATTGCCTTGTTGTCTTCCAATGCGGATAGCTAGTAATGCTTGGCTTATTTAAAAGGTGTTCCAGCATCTGTGTTGCGTGAGTTCTATAATTCTGCTTCCCAGTGAAACGCTCATGATTTCCCATTTCTATATTGTTGTGGTGGTTTGTGCGTCAGGCATTACAGGGGTAGTACAGCTTCAGATGATCTGTGGTTTGTTTTTATGGGGTTAGTATATTCTTCTTTTTTGGGGTAGGCCCATGGGGATGTTTTGCTAGGATATACGTTCTAAGTAGAGGCTGTGGTAGTTGCTTTCTCTAGAATCGAGATGAGTTCCTGTATGTCTTTTGCAGGATTTGAGTTGAAGCGCAAGTATTCCCCAGTACAAGGATGATGGAAGCCCAATAGACACGCATGTAGAGCTTGTCGTTTAAAATTACTGACTTCTGGTATGCCGCATCTGAGGCTCTTCTTATTGTTTTTTCCGTATTTTTGGTCACCCACAACAGAGTGACCTATATGGCTCATGTGTACCCTGATTTGGTGTGTTCTTCCTGTGTGTAATATACATCTTGCTAGACTTGCTACATTGCAGAAGGTCTTTTCAATGATGTATTCCGTATTTGCGTGTTTTCCCCTAGAGAGGGTAACTTCCATCATAGTTTTGTCTGATCTTTTGACATCTAAATTGGTCTGTATAAAGCAGTGTTTTGTGGTGGGCACACCCCATATTAGAGCTAGGTATTCTTTCCTGAATTTTTTTTCTTCAAGTGCTTGAGATAATACTAGATAAGCTTTTTCTGTTTTCGCTATTACCATTAGTCCACTGGTATCTTTGTCCAATCTGTGGATGATACCCGGTCTCTGGCTGTTGCCAACAGCGCATAAAGAGTTACCACAGTGTGCAAGCAGAGCATGTGCTAGGGTATCGTTTTTTGTGCCATGACCGGGGTGTACAGCTATATTGGGGGCTTTGTCTATTACTATTATGTGTTCATCTTCGTAGATTATGTGCAGCGGGATATCATGATTAGGGGCTATGGATGTACTTTGCGGAATATCTGGGACCGTAACCGTATATAAATCACCCATCTTTGTGAGATGACTGTTACTAAGTACGGGTGTACCAAAGAGCGTGACGCCTCCATTGATTATAATACACTGCGCTTTGTTTCGGGAGATATCAAGGGAAACAGAAATTAGAACATCAAGCCGTTTTTTCGTGTTATAATGTTCTATGAGTATGGTATGCACATGTGCCATGTTGTATCTCCTGTGTGTTTTCTGTTTTGAGTCTTGATTTGCAAATTGGTGTTTCTGTTATCTGTTGTTTATAGCGGTGTACGTTGAACTAGATCAATATATGCGAGGTTTGCGCGCTGATGTTGTGCAAGTCAAGCATTTTAATGTTATAAACGTTTGGAGTGATGGCGATACGTGAATTTTTTGTTTTAGAGGGAGAAATTCAAGGGATAGGTGTCCTTGCGATAATGTAAGCAGTGGTGGGTGTGTTTTATATAATTTTCTAAACTTTGTTACTAATGTAGTATAGTCTGATTATTTATATCTGTGGTGCTATAGTTAAAAATATTGTTTGCAGTGTGATAGCACGAATGTAGAATCTGGCGTTATATTTGCTGCCGGTAGATTATGGCAGCTTTTAGTTTGAATTTATCTGTTTGGCTGCATGATAAAAAAGATACTAATTGCTAACAGGGGGGAGATTGCGTGTAGGATAGCGCGCACTGCTCATAAGATGGGGATAAAGTGTATTGGAGTGTACTCAGATGCCGATATGGGGGCGTTGCACACGAGATGTGTTGATGAAGCTGTGTACATTGGCCCAAGTCCTGCGAGTCAAAGTTACTTGGATATAGATAAAATTTGTAATGTTGCAGTGACTACAGGGGCTGACTCGGTTCATCCCGGATATGGGTTCCTTTCTGAGAATGCCGAGTTTCCTGATAGGTTGTCTGAATGTGGTATAGGCTTTATAGGTCCTTCTTCTGTTTCTATGAGGATGATGGCTGATAAGGTTGTATCTAAAAAGATAGCTAAGGATGCAGGTGTAGCTGTTGTTCCTGGATATATGGGGGTTGTAGAGAGCGCAGCGGAAGCCTTACGTATAGCTGAGTCAATGGGTTTTCCGGTAATGATAAAAGCTGCTGCTGGTGGTGGTGGCAAGGGCATGCGTATTGTCCGGTCTGTAGCGGAAATGGAGCAGGCTTTTGTATCTGCCACAAATGAAGCTGAGAAAAGCTTTAGTGATTGCAGGATCTTCATTGAAAAGTATATAGAGTCTCCTAGGCATATAGAGATTCAGATAATTGCTGATAAGTACGGCAATGTGGTGTGTCTTGGAGAGAGGGAATGCTCAATACAGCGTAATAATCAGAAGGTTATCGAAGAAACTCCTAGCCCATTTTTGGATGAGAAGACTAGACGTGCAATGTATGCGCAGTGCGTGAGTTTAGCAGAAAAGGTAGGCTATTTCTCTGCGGGTACCGTAGAATTTATTGTCAATGCTAAGAGAGAGTTTTATTTTCTGGAAATGAACACTAGGTTACAAGTTGAACATCCGGTAACTGAGCTGGTTACCGGGATAGACCTTGTAGCTGAGATGATACATGTTGCCGATGGCAAGACTCTTTCATTTTCTCAAGAGGACGTGCGTTTTGTAGGTGCGGCCATCGAGGCGCGGGTTTATGCAGAAGACCCTAGAAAAGGCTTTTTGCCTTCGAGTGGTAGAATATCACATTATCATGAGCCTCCTGTTAGCGTTAACCTCAGGATAGACAGTGGGGTGACAGAGGGTTCTGTTGTCAGCATGTTTTATGATCCTATGATAGCTAAGGTTTCCTCCTATGCTGAGACTAGAGTAGGGGCTATAGAGGTTATGAAGAAGTCCCTTTGTAGTTTTTATGTAGAAGGTGTTGTCAATAACATAGATTTTTTATTATCAGTTTTTTGCAAGCCAGCTTTCGTTGCAGGAGATATTAGTACTGGGTTTATTGCGCAGTTTTATAAATCAGGTTTTGAGGGTGATGAGCTCACTCCCGAAATAGGTGAGATTTTTGCATTTGCATTGTTGTATATATACTTGGAAGATGAAACCAGGCGGTATGGTGAGCACTGGAGCATAGATGGGAAGGTATGTGCCCGAGTGGGAGAGCTTAAGTACTTGTTGAATGCACGTCGTGCGGATGGAAGGATCTTTGCTGCTTTAGATGGTCAGGACGGGTATGTTGTGTTATCTGGGGCATGGCGCGGCAATTACAAAATGTTGGACGTCAGCATAGATGGTAATTCATACTGCATAAAAGTTAAGAGGAGTTCCAGCAGGTATCATCTGAGGTATATGGCAGTTTGTGCTGTATGTACGGTTTGCGAAGAGAACGTAGGTCAGTTTCTGGAGTTCATGCCTGAGCCTCAAGAGGGTGGAGTATTGCGTGATGCTATAGTATCTCCTATTGCGGGTATGATTGTTGATATATACGTGAAGAAGGGAGATAAGGTAAGCGTAGGTCAGCCTGTCCTTGTCATAGAAGCTATGAAGATGGAAAATTTGATATGCTCAGAAGTAGAGGCGGAAGTAGAAGAAGTACTTCTATCGCCGGGGAGCAGTGTTGCTGATGGGGAAATTATATTGAAGTTTGTTGCGAGTTAGCAATCTATTGTTGAGTATAGGGGAACAACCAACATTCTTTGCTATGTGTTAATTATACGTTGTATAGTTAGCTCTGTTGAGGGTTGTGGCGCTTAGGCTGTCTTGCAAAAAAGACTAATTGCTCCTCTGATTTTTGTTTGTGTATCTGAGACCAGGGGTACTAATGCGGAATTTTAGGATTGGAAAGACCAAAGCCTATCTTTCTGGTATTATAGGGAACATTATAAAAGGTGAGATAGAAGAGAGTTTTTTTCGTTTTACTGTAGTTTGTTCGCATGATCCTAGAGTATTTTCTCTCCTTTCAGTATTACCCTGTGCGGTGTTGAAAAATGATTCAGGAGAGTATGTTGTCAAAATCAAGAAATCAGACTTAGTTCGTCTTATATATCGCATGCGTAATCCTATGAGATATGCCTGCAACGAAGATGAATATAGTACGCGTCTTGCAACGTACATGTTGCTTGAACTTACTAATTTGTTTGAAGGTTATGCGGAGAACCTGTATAAGCACTCGCGGAGCACGTTTGTGCATGATATGCGTTCAGGAGCTGGAAGATTCCAACAGCTGATTAATTATATTGGAGACCTTCATCCTGGTAGGTTGCCCTGTAATATATTGGCAAGTAAGGTTGTCCCTCTATGCTTTCCTAATCCCAATATTCTTGAGAGCTCATTTAGCCTTTCAGAACCAGACATGAGCTATATGTTGGGAAATGTCTCAGAAAATGCCGAAGACAGTATCCTATTTGAAGCTGCAAAAATGCGATTGGAGCGGCTACAGGAATTTTGCAATTCTAGTGAGGGGCATCCTACATATGTTGAGGGTGCAATATGCTGTATTAGCAATTTGCTGAGTGCACTCTCTAACCGTGGACAGTATTCTACGAGACCAGAAAGTTTCAAGATAGCTGCTTGTGACTTTATGGTGGCGATACGCGAGATTATGAGTGATATTAACATCAGGTCTCATGTGGAGAAAAGGCTTCGTTCACGACAACTTGACTGTGTTGTGAATAATATGAAGAGAGTCTCTTATGACGCAAGAGGTGCAAACGGTGGTGGTGTTGGAAGGATTGATGATGATAATCCTCATGTGACAGATGCTAATACGGAGAAAGTTTTAGGTGCAATTGCCCACTTAGAGAGCTTCAGGAGTCTTATAGATGATCCGGCTTTTTTTCAAAGGTTTAATGACGATCATGGAGTACTGCAAGCGCAGCAGTACTTTAGATGTATCAGTGCGATGGTGGCTGCAGAAAGCATTTTTCTATCGGAGCATGTGGGAAAATTAACTGCAGCAGATTTGCAATTTTTTCTCAATGAAACCTGCAAGGAAGTTAGTGGTGATATAAGCCAACTGCTGGCCATATACGACTTTCTTGCGACAAACCAGATTGTTGATCGTGATGCTGTCGTTAGAGTTACAAGGAGTGAGATTAAAGAGCTGTCGCATAAGGTACATAGATTTGTATCCATGTACCTCTCGATTTGCCAAGAACTTAGCACGGGAGTTTATAGGTCTCTTGATGATGTTACTGCAAAAATTATGTGTAGCACAGCAGGGCAGCACCTTGATGAATGGGAAGAAAGCCTGCTCAACGAAAGAAACTTAGAAGCCATTTTTACAGTAGATGAACATGGTACATGGACTAGCAATGATAGCGCCAGAAATAGGCAACTACTCAGTAAAATTGAGTCTCATCAGTTGTGTGATATTTTACACGGATTGCAGTGTGCAGGTGATGTACAGGTATCACAGCTGGTAGACGAACTTTTTGTTGACGGCGTTACCACCGACAGAGTCTTTGAGATTTTGCGCACAGGCGTAAAGAATCGTCAGCATGAGTGGATTCGCGATATTGAGTACAGTGCGTTCTTAGGTTTTGTAATACGTGCGCACGAGGTATCGCAGTACATACCCTTTCATTCCTGGTGGCTTTCATTATTGAATCCCGGGAGATATAGGACTTATTCGAGCTATAAGGGAAAAAGTATTGGGGATAGGTTATACGCTAAAGGTTCACTCATTCCGCATACGGAGTTCTCCTCTGGAATAGCTAATGCTCTTTATCTCAAGGAAGGAGATCATAGGAACGTTACAGGCGCGTATGACGCAGAAATGCTTCATAAGGCCTTTAGAGTACATCATAACATCTCGGGAGCTCAAGAAAGGCTACTTTACTACCTAAAGAAATACCGTGTTATTTGGTATGTATTATTGGTGTTGGTGGGGTTAGCATGTGTTCTAGTAGGTGTAGTAGGTAGGTTACTGGCTCATTTTGGAATCATTCCGGGCATTGCTACATACGGGTGTGCATATGTTCTAAGGGCTATGTTTGACAGCATAGTAGCTGTACTAATCCTGGATACTATAGTAGATAAAACCATATATTTCGCAGTACAGTTTATTGGGTTAGTAATCAGAACAGTTGATTTCATCTTACTGTTCGGCTTGGTGTCTCGTATTACGAGATTTGCATTTGGTAAGTTCTACGGTCTTTGCAGTCACATTTGTAAACAATTTGTAGATGCATGTTCTCACTTGAGAATTTATGGATTGAGGCATTCTTTATTTTTGCTAGTTGACCGGCTGTTTCATGTAGGACAGGACAATAACTTCAACTTGTATGGAGTCGATTCTCTTGAGAAATCTGTTCCTGAGCTTTTAGGCCTTGGAAGCGATTCAATGTGCATTGTCGAAAATATTACAGGAGGCGATTCTGTTGTTTTTGAGCATCATGGGCATAATGAAATTTGTGACAGTACTTACCAGAACGAAGTAAGAGCACCAGCAAGCAATATTTTTACGCTCATATCAGAAGTTTATAGAGAGCACGATGGGAATCTAAGGAATCTGCCCCAGGGGATATGCCAGGGTTTTGTACGCTCTGTATACGGGGGGAAGGAAGACGTTTCACTATTGTTAGAGGCATTTCAGAAGCGTGTGAGCCTGCCACAGAGCACTATTTTCTGCTCAAATTATATTGATCTCAGAAAGGAGTTTTTCTTTTTGCTGAACAATTATCAGGAGCACTTGCAGGTTTCTGTTAATACTCCTAAAACACCTACTATTTTCAATTCTTACAACGAAAGAAGGGCTGTATACGACATTGTTACAGCCGTTAACATGCAGACTTCCTTAGTCGCAAATCGTGAACTAATCAAGGTAGAAAGCATAAGCTCTCGCAAGTGTACTAAGGAGTTTCTGAGTAGAGCTCATGCTACGGTGGGGGAGGAAGTTACTCTTAAGGAGATTAATGAAAAAATTGCGGCTGTAAACTGGGCTCTTGCGGTAATAGCCGAAAGAGATGTTTCAGGAGCAGTTGAGGAATGGGAGATTTTGTTCCATGACACGAAAATAGAGAAAAGTTGCGCTATTGCGCTAATGGATTGCGCTTTAACCTTACTGGAATATAAACATTTGTTATTAGAAGGGAAAAGAGTTAGCAGAGAGGTTGTCTTATGTGACCTTAGAAGTAACTTTCGTCCTTATATCAGGGATGCTTGCTGTATCTTAGACACAATAGATAAGGGAAGAGCGCGCCACAGAACAATGAGTTATAGAAGATTCTGTAACATCATGTGCAAAGACTTTTCACTATTGGAACATGCCTCTTCTATGGCTGAAAAAGCCAGTAGTATGGTGGGCTTGAATCTAGGTGTAATTTCTCTAGGTGACAAAGTCCGTGAGGAAGTGGTAGAGTTTTTGGAGTACTTCCAGAGTCCTAAGAGCATTCTTCTTTCAATTTTAGTATATAATGCAATAAAGTGTACGGGTGGCAGTTTGGCTGCACGCGTTGACTACTACTCAAAGAGTGCAGATATAGTTTTGAATTCTGCTGGATTGGGACAAGTGTATGATTTTTTCATGGATACGGAACTTGCTCAAGAGTTTTTAGAGTGTTTCTGGGGGAGCCTATTTCCGAAAGAATTTGTCCTATATATGATAGCTTTGGGAGAAGTTGTAGTGCAATTGGATGGAGAGGGTATTGCCGATTTAGCTGCATCCATAGACCATAGTATATACGGCCAATCATTTCATCAACAAAGTGTAGCAGTTGGTGAAGTGAAGACCTTTTTCAACTGCATAGCGGATTTATGCTGCACAGTTTCACAGGTGCACTTAATCAAGAGCATAAAAAAGAGGAAGAAGAAAAAAGTATGTGCTGAAAGTTTAGAATTTTTCCTTCAGCAGGAAGAGGATAATTGCACAGGAGCTCATGCTTGCAACGCATCTTCTAATAGCAGCGCTGACGTAGCGTGTGACGAGCAGCTGAGCGTTCTACAGTCTACGGAAGTGCTTTGTCTGTTTCCTAGCTCTAAAACAGAAAGAAATGCGCACTGTTTTATATAATTTGCCATAATAACATTTAGTGATATCAAGTTGTAATCGTAAAGCGAAATCTCCTTCTAAATGGTATAGTTGAGCTATCGGGTTCTTGGGTATAATGATTTTTTAGTGGAAAGAGTTAGAAGGAGACATTTATTTTATTAGACTACTCAAATGCGCGCTATTTTATATAGTATTTGCGTAGTAACACTTATTGATGGCAAGTTGCACTCGTAAAGCGAAAGCTCTGTTCAAATAGTATAGTTTAACTATTAAGTTCTCAGGTATAATAATTTTTTACTGGGAAGATTTACAATGAAACGTTTGTTTTGTCTAAAATCACCTAAATGCGCGGGAATTTGGTATGCTAGATATGCATAAGGATACACATGACGATACTGACGCGTGTACTAACAACGATGATAGCTATGATGTAAGGGAATGCGCGAAAATTAGGTTGGAAGATGCAGCGGCACAAGAACTTGTTAGCGAGCTATCCAGAGAATTTGCAGAATTTACGCGCAAATATCCTTTGGAAGAGCAAGCTGATCGTGTAGAGCTCCAAAGCGTTGAGGGGCAGAATCAGGTGGCTCAGGATGTTGGGCTTCCAGAACATTTACAAGCTGTAGAGAGTGAGGGATTTGCACTTAAATTACCTCTGCTTGAGAGATTATTGAATTTTTTTGGTGAATTTTATGAAAGGTTCACCACCAAGAGTGTTACTCAAGGTCAGTCTAAGCTTTTGTCATTTAAGGAACGGCGCAAAAAGAGGCTGTTGATAGAAGCGCTGATGATGATTCTCAGGAAGTTACTGCTGAGAAGAAGGGCGAAGAGCCTTAGTGAATTGCTGAATGAACAGATAAGAGAGCTTGTTGCAGCTTTGGAGCACGAAAAAGATCCTGCGTTACGAAAAGTATTGCAAGAAAGACTATCATTGCTGCTGCAGTTACGGATGCAGATGGTTAGCTCTAGATCTGTTATGGGCATTGAGCAGATGATCATCATAATGATGGGGAGTGCTCTTGCTTCAGCTACGTTATCGCTACAACGTGATGGTTTTTCCGGGGAGCGTAGCGCATTTTATAGCAGAACTATGCAGCCTCTTATGGATATTGCAGGTTTAGTTCATGGTGGTGTTGCAAAAGACATGGCTAGCATGCAGGCGAGCATAATGACACTTGCGGGGTACCAGCCAGGTCTTGACATACACATTGCTGCCCTGCTTTCTAAGAGCATGAGTTACCAAGTACCTCATGATAGAAGCACGTTACCGGAGCATATTCTTGCTTTACATGGAAAAAATCATGTTCCTGTTTCAGTAGCTGATACTGCAGCTCACACGATCGTAGCAGCGTTAAATCAAGTACTAAAAGCAGTTGCAAACCGTGTATTAGAAGCAGCGCGTGTAGTTGTTAATAGAGCAATGGAAATCGTTGGGAGTGATGATGCGGGGATTGCTAGAGGTCCTTATATGCATGCAAGACACGCTGTTCCCAAAGCTGATACAAGGGTTGTCATAGATGATGGTGTAAAGGAGCAGAAGCATGTACAGGAGTGTCATAATGTGCTCCCTGGTTTTCATATACAAGCACATGTTCATACTGAGCACGATAAGAGGAGAGAAGAACGTACCTGTGTAATTGAAGAGTTGAGGTATGATGCAATAGATTTGTGTGCGGTTGCCAAGGTTTCATTTACATCGGGAGTTGTTAAGTGTGAGCAGTCATCTGTTGTAAAGATAAAAGCATCAAGTGAGCTTGCAGAAGTTTCAGTAGCAACTGTGACGCAGCAACGTGTAGATATGCAGATACTGCGCCAATAAGGCAAGGTTGAGGACTAGACTTAATTTTAGGCGGGCAGAGCACAGGGGGATTCATCCCCAGTATATCTGTTGCGTGTATGGGGAGTATCCTGAGATGTCTCAGAGTATATGTATTGTTGTGTTATGGACAGGAGTAATGATGTATGAATGATAGTAAACCTTATTGTTACTTATGTGCTGCATATCTGTGAAAGCGGTACAAGTAAATGTGTTAGTAAGAAGATTTTCTCACTATGGAAAACGCAATTTAAGTCTCGTGGTAGATGAAAAAAGATATACGTGTGCGGAGCATATTTGCTTTGTATTGCCATAATATGTGCTTGATTATCTGCTTCATAATGTCTGTGAAATGTTGACAAATTATGTAATTTTTACTACTCTCCCAGCAGTTTGTTAATGGTACTTATGAATAGTAAGCCTAGCTGGTTAAGGGTGAAAATGCCCGGGGGCGAGGTATTTGAAGAAGTTAGGGATCTGGTCAAACGCCAAAGGCTCAATACAGTATGTGAAGAGGCTGCATGTCCTAATATAGGTGAGTGCTGGAACAAGAGGCATGCCACTATAATGATAATGGGTGATGTATGTACCAGGGCGTGTGCGTTTTGTAATGTTAAGACTGGGGTTCCGAGAGCGTTGGATCTTGGAGAGCCTGAGAGAGTAGGTGAAGCTATCAGCAAGTTAGGGTTAAAGCACGTGGTAATCACGTCGGTGGATAGAGATGATCTGCCAGATGGTGGGGCGAGTCACTTCGCCAAGTGCATTAGGGAAATAAGAAAGCGGGACCCCAATGTGACCATAGAGATCTTAACACCGGATTTTCAGGGTAAGCCAGGTGCGGTGGATATCATAGCTTCTGCAAGGCCTGATGTATATAACCACAACTTGGAGACGGTTCCTAGGTTATACGCAAGGGTGCGTCCTAGGGCTAAATATTTCAACTCTTTGCAGTTGTTGCAGCAAGTAAAGGATAAGACCCAGGGTGTGTTCACGAAGTCGGGATTAATGTTAGGGCTGGGTGAGCAGAAGGAAGAGGTATACCAGGTTATGGATGATCTTAGGTGTGCGGGGGTTGACTTTCTTGTCTTGGGGCAGTATTTGCAACCTACGAAGGACAACATTGATGTGAATCGGTATGTTACCCCTGAGGAGTTTGAACAGTACAAGCGTATGGCATACGCCAAGGGTTTTTCTATGGTAGCATCTAGTCCGTTAGCTAGGTCCTCGTACCATGCTGAGGATGCCTTCCTACGGCTTCGCGCTTTACGCACTGCGCGTATGCGTGTTGCTACTTAACTAGTAAGAAGTTGCCTACAGAATATGTTTATGCACTCGTAGCTCAGTTAGGATAGAGCGCTACCCTCCGGAGGTAGAGGTCGCAGGTTCGAGTCCTGCTGAGTGCGCTTACATTTTACATAAAGTAGTGTTTGGGTATTGCTTTTAGAGCATGTGTTGGGGGATGACGCTTCCTAGGCAGAACACAATACTTTTGTTCTGCTACGTAAATAATACGATCCATAATTGGAAGTTCTTAGTGCAGAGATACGCCGCTTAGCAGAGACTGTTGGTATCTGAATAGGGGCTGCACTGTTGATGCTGTAGGCGATGATTCTGGCGTCAATGTTACTGCGGTGCTGGTGTGCATGGTCTCATAAAAGTAATTTTCTGTTTAATTCAGGTAACAGGAACTTAAAAGGAGAAATTATCTAAGCGCCGCTTTATAAATGCAGCTATCATGTTGAGTACGAGTAATATCATCAGCAAGGATAGTATGGCTATTGCCGAGATCTTTGTGAACTCAGCGCTAGAATTGTTTGCCCAAATATAAATTTGCACAGGCAGAACACTTGCTGGATCAAGGAAAGTTTTAGGTAGATCAATAACAAATGCTACCATTCCTATCATAATTAAGGGGGAAGATTCCCCGATAATCCGTGCAACGCTCACTAAAACACCCTGTACCAGAGCAGGGAAGGCTATAGGTAAGGAGTGATGCATTATTACTTGCATATTCGTTGCTCCTAAGGAAAGAGCTGCATGTTTTACGGACTCTGGCACAGCTGCTAAAGCCTGCCTTGTGGTCAATATCAGATACGGAAGTATCATGATTGATAAAGTCATGCCGCCTGCCAATGATGAGGATCTAGGCACGCCAAATATATTTAGGTATACCACCAAGCCCAATACCCCGAAAATTATTGAAGGTACAGACGAGAGGTTATTAATACTTATCTCGATTATTGATGATACTTTGTTATTTGACAACAGCTCTTGCATACATATCCCTGTCATAATGCCTAGAGGAATGGCGATTGCTAAACACACTATTATAGTCAGTAAGGAGCCTATAAGCGCACCTAATATGCCTGCATTTTCTGGCACTTTGGAATGCGAGTTGGTAAAGAGAGATTTATTAAAGAAGCTTTTCTTTATTCGTCCTTGATCTTCAAATGTTTTGAGAACCACGTTAGATATTTCATTATTCTTAGCACCACTTAGGAATTCTGTAGAGGCATTTAGCCACAATCCATCAGGGCTAACACGTACATTCTTTTGAATTAGGTCTGCAAGTTCATAGTGTGCTGTTTCGCTAACGATACTATAGGCTATTCTCTTAGTTTCAGGGTTGTTCAAATCAACATGGCTGCTGAGGATTTTATCTAATGCGCTATGTATGCGCTTTATGCAGTCTTCTCTAAAGTATTCACTGTCTTTTCTTATGCTTTCAGTATCATCTAGGTGCAGAAGGATCTTAGTTGCAGTAAGGGCTTTGTATCCGTTATTTACAATACTACAAAGTACGAGCATCAACATTCCTACAGAAATGCCTAACGCTGATAGAGAGAGTAGAGAAAAAAATCGATCTTGTTTGCTCCTGAAGAATACACGCATGCTTTTTCTGTGTTGCTTAAGCAACCTCGCCAAATTCTTGCCCATAAATGTTCCGAAAATACAATGAAAAAACGAGAGATTGCAGACTACCTTTACTGACAGTGCTACCAAAGTTAGGTAGATGCTACAACCTTTAAAAGTCATTAGAAAGAGTTTTGTTAGGCTTGATGTAGAAAAAAACCACATAAAAGCAGATAATTCGCTCCTTGATGATGTATTAGAAGTATTTTGTGTTAAGCATGTATTCTTTTGAAGAGCGGCATTCCGAGAGGGTTTCTTGCAGTATTATTCTGCTTTTTTATTGGCAGAAGTTTTTACCTACGGATGCCCCAACATGTATGATGATCGTACTTAAAAATATGGGTTGATTTTTATGTGCAGAAAGAAAACCCAACTGGTAGCAGTTGGCAGTTAGAAGCAGTTAATTTTTTAGTTTAATTATTGTAATTTAATAGTATAGTTGGTATAGACTGTAGTTTACGCTGTGAGAATAAAAAATGTTTGAATTGTCTGATCTGCCGTATGAGGGGTTGGAGCCGTATATTTCCGCCCATCTCTTAGATCGTCACTATAATGGTCACCACAAGACTTATGTTGATGTTCTAAACAAGTTAGTGGTAGGTACTGAGTTTGAAGGTTTGGGTAACGAGAGTTTAGAGGATATAGTAGTTAAGGCTCACAATAGTGGAAGTTCTGGTAGGGCTATATTCAATAATGCTGCGCAGATATGGAATCATGATTTCTATTGGCAATCTATGAAGCCTAATGGTGGAGGAAATCCCCCGGAAAAGCTCAGAGAAATTGTAGAGCGCAGTTTCGGTAGTGTGGAAGGATTTAATAATGCCTTTACTGCTATGGGTCTTGGACAGTTTGGTAGTGGATGGGTATGGCTTGTGTATGATGAAGATGCTAATGCATTGAAAGTTGTTAGCACGGCGAATGCCGATTCACCTCTTCTTACGCAGGGGCAGCTTCCTTTAGCAACTATGGATGTTTGGGAGCATGCTTACTATTTGGATTATCTCAACTTAAGGAAGAAATATATAGACGTTTTCCTAGAGCATTTGCTCAACTGGGATTTTGTCTTGGATAGGCTTGAAGATGCAGGTGTACTGTAGTCTAAGTATAAGGTTTGTAGGAATTAAAAGTTTGATAACCTTTTGTTGTTAGATTCTGTCAAAGATTGTGCGGGCCTGTTTTTGGTTTAGTCATGTCTGGTAGTGTAAAAGCGGATCAGCTGTTTAAGGGTTTAACCAGGCCCACCATGCTGTTTGGTGTGAGTTATACGTTTGCTATTATGAATTTCATGCTTTCGATCATGATATTCATGTATAGCAATGACTTCAGGGTATTGTTCATTTTAGCGCCTGGCATGCACGGGTTGGGGTTTATTGCGTCTGCAAAGGATCCTTTATTTATGGATTTATTGATCATAAGAATGCAGAAGTGCGGTAAGTGTCTTAATCGGTTTTATCACAATTCTAATTCCTATGATGTGATGTAGATGTTAAAGCTAGGTTGGTCTTCGACGACGAGAAAGCGCAAGATTGTTAATAGGGAATACCATCAGTCGAACTTTTTGCCGTATCAAGAGCACTGGAACAGTACTACTCTTGTTACGAAGGATGGTTCGTTACTTAAGGTAATCAAGCTTTCAGGGTATGCTTTTGAGACAGCAGATGATGAAGATCTTTCTATACAGAACTCGATACGGAATCAGACACTGCGAAGCATGTCATCTGCGTCATTTGGATTATACTTCCATATTATAAGGCGCAGGCGGAACGCGTTTTCTGAGGGTTTCGCTGGTAAGCAATTTTCTAGTGCGTTTGCAGATGCTGTGAATATGCAGTGGCGTAATAAGCATATGACCAAGCAATCTTTCACGAATGATCTTTATATAACGATTGTGAGGGAGGGCAGTAAAAAGAGTACGGAACTATTCGTTAATCTATTGCAAAAAATCAACAAGAAGGCAGCGACCGAGAGTTGGAAAAACGATATGCGAGCTGCTTTTGAGGATTTAGAAGAGGTTACCAATCGGGTAGTCACTAGCTTACGTAATTATGCGCCCAGGGAGCTAGGCATTAGGAGCACTCCAACTGGGGATTTTTCTGAGATTATGGAGTTTTTGCTTCAGATTGTGAACTGCGGTGCGGTACATAATGTTGCGGTAGATCTTGGTGACATTTCTAAATATCTACCCATGCACAGGTTATATTTTGGTCATAAAGTTGTACAGGTGGTCTGTCATGACGGTTCGAAATACGCTGGTTTAATTAGTCTTAAGGAGTATGGACAAACGACTTCCGCTGGGATGTTAGACGCATTTTTGCAGCTACCTTATGAGTTTATAATAACGCAGTCGTTCAAGTTTACCAATCGTCAGGCAGCCATTACGAAGATGCAGATACAGCAGAATCGTATGATACAGTCATCGGATAAGGCAGTATCGCAGATTTATGAGATCTCTAAAGCGCTTGATGACGCTATGAGTGGTAAGATAGCTTTTGGGCATCATCATCTCACTGTCTTGTGCATAGAGAAAACTCCTAAGAATTTGGAAAATGCTCTTTCTTTAGTGGAAGCAGAGTTGTCAAATTGTGGGGTATATCCTGTAAGAGAAAAAGTGAATCTAGAGCCGGCATTTTGGGCGCAATTGCCTGGTAATTTCTCTTATGTTGTACGTAAAGCTGTAATAAGCACTCTTAACATGGCAGGTTTTGCGTCGCAGCATAACTATCCAAGTGGCCAGAAATTTGGCAATCACTGGGGAGAGGCGGTTACTGTATTTGATACAACGTCAGGAACGCCGTTCTTTTTTAGTTTTCACATACGTGATGTCGGGCATACAGCAATAATCGGGCCCACTGGTGCGGGAAAAACTGTATTGATGAACTTTTTGTGTGTTCAAGCGATGAAGTTTTCT
>NZ_JAHLEX010000180.1 GCF_023476575.1 Anaplasma phagocytophilum
GTCAGGAACGCCGTTCTTTTTTAGTTTTCACATACGTGATGTCGGGCATACAGCAATAATCGGGCCCACTGGTGCGGGAAAAACTGTATTGATGAACTTTTTGTGTGTTCAAGCGATGAAGTTTTCTCCGAGAGTGTTCTTCTTCGACAAAGATCATGGCGCTGAAATATTCATCAGGGCTTTGAAGGGGGTATACAGCATTATAGAGACAAGAGGTTCTACTGGGTTAAATCCGCTGCATTTAGATGATACTCCTGACAATAGGGGCTTTCTTATGGAGTGGTTTAAGTTATTGGCTACTACTCTCTCAGACAAGCTTACGCCTGATGATATATTGCGCATTGATGATGCGATAGAGGGAAATTTCAAGCTTAAAAAAGAAGACAGAAAGTTGCGCAATTTGGTTCCTTTTTTGGGTATAGGTGGAGAAGATACTCTAGCAAGCCGCATGATGATGTGGCATTCGGAAGGGTCGCATGCAGCGCTTTTTGATAATGACGAAGATGTATTAGACTTTACTAAGTCTAGGGTATTTGGATTTGAGATGGGATATTTACTAAAAGATCCCATGGCTCTTGCACCGACGCTTTTGTATTTGTTTCACAAAATAAGTATTTCTCTTGATGGAACTCCTTCTATGATTATCTTGGACGAAGCGTGGGCGCTAATAGATAATCCCGTTTTTGCACCTAGAATCAAAGACTGGCTAAAGGTTCTCAGGAAGCTCAATACTTTTGTCATATTTGCAACACAGAGTGTTGAGGATGCTAGTAAAAGTCAGATAAGTGATACCTTAGTTCAGCAGACTGCCACTCAGATATTTTTGCCTAATCTTAAGGCTACTAGTGCTTACAGAGATGTTTTTATGCTGACTGAAC
>NZ_JAHLEX010000181.1 GCF_023476575.1 Anaplasma phagocytophilum
TTGTCACATCAAATCCATACTTACTTATCTCCTGCACTTTGTGAGGATTATTGGTTAGCAACTGAAGGCTCGATATCCCCAGGTTCCTTAAAATCATGGCTGCAGGTAAGAATATGCGTTCATCGTCATCAAATCCCAAAAATCTGTTAGCATCCACTGTGTCTAGGGAATTCTGCATCTGTAAACTGTATGCCCTAATTTTGTTAGCAAGACCAATTCCGCGCCCCTCTTGAGAAATATAAAGAATGACGCCCCCAGCTTGTTCAGCCAAAAGCTTGACTGCTGTTAGTAACTGACTGCGACAGTCACACGATAGACTCCCCAATAGGTCGCCTGTGTAACACGAAGAATGTATCCTCACTACAATGTTTTCAATTGATGGCTCCCCTATCACTATCGCGTAATGTTCTGGCTCACCAATTTTAGACCGATACACTATTATTTTTGATCTCAGTGAATCCTGGAGATATAGATCAGATCGACACACTTCTTGCAAGACGTACTCCTGTGTGTAGTCTGTCAGCACCTTTCCTGCCAAATGCAATATCCCATTACATTCGCACCAATCGTACATCTCTCCTATGTTCACAAATTCCATGTCTATCACTAGAGCTGATGGTAGCAACTTCGCCATCTTTACTAGATCTATTGCTAAACTATCCAGTGGGCTTGAGCTCCCTTCAACAGATACACTACGTACCTCTTCTGGTAAATCACTCAAAAGAGTTCTTATATCTGCAAGCGACATGGTATTAGCTCTTACTCGCGACAACTTGCCGTTCGTTGTTACATACGATGCTCGCTGTGCTGTGAGGAGGATATATACATT
>NZ_JAHLEX010000182.1 GCF_023476575.1 Anaplasma phagocytophilum
AAGCTTTCCTCAAAAAATACTGTGATACTCTTAAGCATAACATACGATATCTAGGACATAGCGTACAACTAGGACACTGCCCTTTTATAACCTATTCCAAAATACTCAGCTTGATGGACTTCAAATATACTCAAAGGTGGATTCCGCTATTAAAGTGTGCAATCATGGCTATATAGCAATATAAAGCGCAGTGTTTTATTTTGTACATACAGAATGATACATCTGTACCCATCTTCATTATTTGTTTTACTCTCGTTTTTTTTCTGTGTAGCACCGCGTGAATACAAGTGCTTACAAATGAAAGAGTCTTTTCCTGAATCTTATACGAGACATGCCTTGATATGCCGTATATCAAGACTAATCATGATAAAAGGTCTTTTTCCCAAAGACACCAAAAAATGGCTATGTCAGATAAAAAGATTTTCCAAAGCAAGATTGAGAAAGTTGGTAAACCCAAAAATGTGGTTTTATCCAAGCGAGATACTCAGGCATTATGGAGAAAATTATATCTAATACTAGCATAACATATCAAACTCAAAACGTTCCAGAATAAACTTGTGACCTCCCTCTAGACTAAGATTGCCTAATCATCTTATGTAAAACTCATGCTTCTTATAATTTTCTGAAAACATTTAACATAAATACTAGCAACAGAAGCTACTTAAACCCTAATACGGCAATCCTCTACTACTTTTGTATCATATTCTAAGAACAATCCTGCAACCCTTTAACTTCAGTACCACGCAAAACACTAATATAAAGAACAATGCGTCAGAACTCTTCATGCGTATGCTCCTTCATACAGCATGTATAAATA
>NZ_JAHLEX010000183.1 GCF_023476575.1 Anaplasma phagocytophilum
TTAACAAGCCGAGCATTGTTCTTGGGGAACGCGTTATTTATTCATTCATGCTGCAATGGTTTCATGCTTAAGTGTGCGCATGTGCAGCGAAGTACTTCCCCTTATGAGGGAAAGGGTATCAGTGGCACCCAACAACGACTACTGATATTCTAAAGCTTGTATGTTTTTTGGCGTACTCGAAAGAAAAGATAGAGAAGAAGTGCACACTAGCCTTTGCACACTACTCTTGGTTTAGGCCCATTTATCTCTGCTATATATCATATACTAAAAATAGAATTTAGAACGAAGCCAGAGAGCGCTAATCATATACATGCAGTGGCTTAGTACTAAGAAATGCAATATGAAATTTCCCTTATAATAGCAGGAGGAGTTGTGAATTAGAATGGTATTTTACTAGACAATTTAATATTTTTTCATGCTCTCTCAGAGAGATATAAGAAATACAGTAACAAAAATAATCGCTAAGAAGACTGCTTAAGCGATTGAAGGCAATAGTATGTTTTTTCAGATAAGCTTTAGTAAACAACCTTTTTCTTTCAATCTGTTTCTATAATATCTATTAGGATAAATCCATTACATAACGAATTTGGTAGATCTGTAATGATATGTAGTATATGCAATGAATTAACGAGCTCTGGATATGAAGTAAAACGCAGTAGCACTACGGGTACTTGCTAGTGGAAAACATTTAATTCAAAGGGTTATATATAAAATAGCAGGTAGAGGAATGTAAGTAGGTAAGTAACTTTTGTCACTTATAACTCCTACAAAATGATGAGGGCTTCATATTACT
>NZ_JAHLEX010000184.1 GCF_023476575.1 Anaplasma phagocytophilum
TGTTTCATTCCATATGTATGGATTCTGCTTCGCTTTAGGTATGTGTTTCATAGGGTTTACTGCTGATGCTTATAAGACACATTTCTTGTTTCTTATATTTAGTGAAATATTACTATATGTCATTATTTAAGCGGTACATTAATACTCTTTTGTGTACGCGTTGCCTTATGTTTCATATGAAAATTCCTTTCTTAGCACAGGTTATATGCATTATTTTTGCGTTACCTTGAAGTCAGAGAAAGTTACGTAAATGAGCTGTTGCGGAACAAATAAATGCAGTGCTGTACTATGTAAAAAACTAAGTACTATTTTAGGCATTCATCTGATTGCGCTGATTAGAGAGTTATTGCATTTATAAATAAAAGATATATTAGTTGCCGTTCTACACTGCCGTTTTTAACGTTAATACACATATACACTACATGCTGAAGCAACACTATTCCTCTACTAATATAATGTGCACCAAGCTATATACTCAAAGATGCTCCAAGCCATACTATATGTTGGCTCCATGGCACTCTTATCTAAAAGTATGATGTGTGTGTATTCGTCAGCAACACATATACATGTAATAGTATTGTTTTGTAAGTGATATCTTTCTGCTAGAAATTGTTATGTGTATATTGAAGGTTTGTTATGGTAGGGTATGTAATTCATATCAAGTTACTTCTATTAACGTGCTGCACACTGGAAATTTTAAACTGTGATTATGCTGCCAGGCTCTACTCAGTGAACTGGCCTTTATCTTACAACCCACATCCAAAGGTACTTGCCACAT
>NZ_JAHLEX010000185.1 GCF_023476575.1 Anaplasma phagocytophilum
AATTCACCAGATATATGAGGACTTAGTAGGAGCTCTGGCGTAACGGCTTGCAGCTCATCAGTGACTTGACATATACATAAGCGTACCCTATGCGCTAAATTAGATCCTCCCTCTTCTCCCCATTCATTCTGTGACACTTTTGGGTAAACGCTGTCACGTAGGATTTGAATACACCTCTCAATGCTACAGGCAAAAGGATGCTCTTCTATTCCGGAAGCAGCATATTCTCTATATACCAATAGTAAACAACCTATAGCCCTTATTAAAGCATTTATGCATACACTGGTACGACGTCTAGTAGCACTACCAACTTCTGACATGTTAACATACTGAGAAAGATCGTCAGAAAGAGCTTCATACGCTTCTGAAGATAACATCACCCTCATGCATGACCTCTCGTCACCGCACAGAATCTCTTCACACTCAGTTGAGCACGAGTCAATCACCCCACTTAGAACACTAAAACAACTCTGTATGTGATGACGGAAAGAAGGCGGTATGCTCAGATCAACTAACTCAGAAACTTTCCGAAAAAGCTCTGCATAGTGTCGCACTATACGCAAAGCTGCCCTTCCGTATTCTTGATTTTCAGCACTTAGCGCAGGATTTAAGCATCCGAACAAAGCTTTATATTTTGTATTGAGATACGTATTTAAAGACAGCTTGATACTCGATACTACTTCTTGATCACACTCTACATCTGAAGCATGAGCCTGAGGATCAGCAGCCTTAGCAAAGCAGTGTAATATGGAAATAATATTCACAA
>NZ_JAHLEX010000186.1 GCF_023476575.1 Anaplasma phagocytophilum
AACTTACAAAAATACAAGATGAAAATGACAAGTTTCCTGCTGTAACCTCACTGAGAACGATAGCCTCACATGCAAAAACTTTTCTGGGTAATTCTGTAATTATCACATACGCAGCAGATTACGATGATGCAAAAAAAGTAACATACAAAGCACAGAAAGTACTCAAGAATGCATCCCTACCCCCGCAAGTTTTTCCGTTCTCAAACACATAGCATTCAAAAAAAACACTAAAAAGTAATTTACCCCTTTTAGAGCGTTATATACTCTAAAAGGGGCATTATTAAAGTAGGGAGATCATCGCCTAAAACACTCAGAAGCGCAAAATTATATTAATCAAAGTATCTCAGCGATTTTTCGGTATAATTCTACCTACCGCGACCACCTCCTTTTACAGGCTGATGGCCTTCACTTTGAGGAGCTTCTGGTTGAGATCCGTCTCTTTCCCTAGCAGGAACACCCGATCCTATGCCAGAGTCTTGCTTTTCATGTGCCGCTCCTTCATCACCCTTCTGTGCTTCGACTGCTCCTTGTAATCCCTCTGCAGCTTTTGCTAGTTCATCTTTGAACTCTTCAGAGGAGAGTATCGGGGAAGGAGATGTTTTGCCTGAGGTAGATTCCAGAGCACCTTCTTTCGTAGAACGCAACTTACCCTTTTGTGCCTGCAGAGCAGATGCAAAAGAGCTACCCTCTGTTACACTCGGGCCTTTATCAGAACCTAAACCTCCTTTAGGATATAAACTACTTGTCCTAGTTGGAATTTGAGGT
>NZ_JAHLEX010000187.1 GCF_023476575.1 Anaplasma phagocytophilum
ACAAACCTTCTAGACTACTGCAAGCTTTTAGCTTCCTTAAATCACCATGATGATCCGGATTATCTCACTTAATAAAGATCCAATTTAATGTATTTGTCTAAAGTATGTAGTAATTCCTTGCTCCCTTTCTTGAATCATTACATCTGCTGTTTTTCTTACAAAGCAAAACTACATGTTCATAAATGCACAAGAAGACAAGCTTCTCCCCTAACATACACCATCTTCTACAAGCAAAAACGTTCTGTTTGTGTTAAGCTGCTTAATTAGTATACCCTAGGCATAAGAAACGAAATCTCACAACGAAAACATGTTCTCCCATAAACAGCATATAGATTATACCTAGAAAATGTAATAAGAAGCACCTAAAAACAACAGACAAATCCATGGAATAACAATTGCCAGATGTCGTAATGTCGTCCAAAGTATTGCAATTTCTAAAAAACGAGACCTAAAACGGTGGTTATAACCCACCGTTTCCACATATGATGTATCTGATAGCTACTATTCTCCAAATAGCCTAGCGACTGCGAGCAGCAACCGCAGCATCACAGATGGCACTAGCCCTGCGGGACGTACTCAGGATACTACTATTACTCACTTCACTATGGATTATGTCGGCGGTGAATTTGGCGTCAGGTTCGCTTTTTAAATTTTCTCACCCAAAAGAGTAACTAGTAGCTCCTCTTTTTTAATCCTACCTTTATCAGTACCGCAATGCTTCCTCTGCATATGTCTTC
>NZ_JAHLEX010000188.1 GCF_023476575.1 Anaplasma phagocytophilum
AAATCGCAATTCCTCTTTAAACTGGAACAGTAAGTCGTTTGATGTTCCTGCGTTTTTAAGAAAGAAGTAGTGCAAGAAAGAAGGTTTTGGCTCTTGAAATCTGAGCCAGCAGATTTCGCCTGGGGTGCTCTCTACTGTTTGGTTCTGTGTCAGGGAAGAGATTTGATAGCCCATAATATAGAGCTGACGCTCTTTCTACGGTGTGTGGACATCTACAAATCAGTGCCTATCCATCACTCATGCACCTAATTGCCTGATTCATAAGGCTTTTTCCTCAATCTCCCATCCCTGTTTTTATAGACCCTATCACAATATATTTGTCTCCTTGATGCGCGAAATCCTGCTTACTTTCTCTCATTACAGAATATTAGTACCTAAAATTTGGAGTGCTTAGAGCTGTAAATGTCTCACGGTAGACAATACAAAGACTCCTATTGATGTTACTGACGCTCATGGAACTAATAATACCTTTTCCACTACTTACGGGAAAAAGCAGCACACAAATGAATGAAGCAGTATATGGCCTAACAACTCATAACGTTAATAACTTCGTTATATCACGCACCACTCATGCTCTATAGGAGCACATATTGATACCCATACTGTCTTGCCTATGTATAAAGCAGTACATATGGATTCATAGTGTTGAAAAACGGGCGGGATAGTGAACCTTTTTTTCCGTTTCAAAGGATAGTTATACAAACGTAACTCGATTCATGTCGTGCTGCACTAAG
>NZ_JAHLEX010000189.1 GCF_023476575.1 Anaplasma phagocytophilum
ACTGTAAAGAAGCTATCTGACACACTTTTACGGTATGCTGCTTCACTATCGTGGATTAAGTAGGAGAGAGCAGAAGCTTCCTTCAAGAGACCATACGCTATTTCTCGGATGTTTGCTTCCGAGCAACCCTCATAAAACGTTGCTGCTGCAGATTGCAATGAAGATTCTGGCATCGCACGAACAGTGCTGTACGACGCATTAATACATCTACTAATCCGTCGTTTAGTTTCTTTTATTGACGAGCTTTCTTCTACTACCACACCCCCGGTTGCGAGCATCTGTGTATCACGTAGCAAAGCGATTGCATCTGCCAGTGCTACTACAGCGTTTGAAATATGGCAAATTGTATTAGGATCACGTTCCTTAAGGGGATCTACAGCAAGGCGAGATTGACCGAGATGCGACAGTGCCTGCAGACACTGCTGGACAAGTGGCTTTCCTTTCTCTTGAAAAAATCGAGAAGCTATTTCTTCTCCTTTATCCTCATCCCATTTTATGTTTTGTAGGACACCATCAACTACCCTTACTATGCTGTAAAGATCTACTTGAGCCAAGAGAAGCTGCACTCCATCAAGACTGCTGCCGTCAGGACCTGTTTTCTCACCAATGCCCTGTGCTCTCTCTACAGATTCTGCTGACGTATCCAAGGCACGTATCAGCGTCTTGAGTATGTCAAGATAAGACATATTACCGCTTAGCAATCCTGAGATCAAGTCATTGCAAA
>NZ_JAHLEX010000019.1 GCF_023476575.1 Anaplasma phagocytophilum
TACGATAATGTATAGAAGAACTACCTGTACGAGTCGTCCGCTAAAAACATAGGAGCATCTATTGGCGTAACTGCCACACTTGAAAATAGCCTATGCCGCAAACGCCATCAGCAATGGGCTAAACCTCTACTTCATAGTGGGTAATATGCCGAAAAAAAACATTAGAAACCTACTATTAGAGACATTCTACGTCCCTAACAGCCTCCAAAACAAAGCCAAGCGACGACCATACTCTAAAAGGGGAAACCAGGCTATTGACGTATCAATCCACCTTCTATTTCTTGGGCGTTAATCTAAAATGGATTACCGCACAGGAGCGGGAGAAGAGTCTCTCATCAACTCCCCTCCCCGCTCGTATAGAGCGCACATCGGACTACTTTGCCAAAAGGCGAGCACCCCTTATACGCTCAAAAACATCCTCATACACAGAGATCCTACCCAAAAAACTCTCTATATACCCGTTCATACGCTGGTACTGCTTCTCGCTTATAGCACCAGACTGGAATGCTTTCGCAACATCATGCCTGAAAGACTCAGCATACGTTTTTGTAACATCCAAACGGCTCAAAGTAGACTCTATTACAGAGTCGGCATCACCCCTATCCATAGTACCATCCTAGTAAAACTAACCTACGATAAGCTAAAAACCAAGGCGAACACTACGACTATCTACCTCGTAAACAACAGGAAGCCGTATCCACTTATACACCTCTTATTGCACTAGCAAAGCGAGTGCCTCGCGTCAGTAATACACTTTTGGAGACCAGCTGTAAACAAAAAATATAGGATGTAAAATAAATAAAGTATGGTCTATAAGCTATTTTGGCTTTATATTATTTGAACGCTCCATCAGGAGTTGTAATATATGTTTTTCAGTAAGGTTATATTATCAATAGATAATAAAGTGTTAGTGGTAAAAAGGGTTTTTCTCTCTTCTGATCATGCTGGCGTAGAACTCAGATTGTTTCTTAGTGCATATCTAAGAGACTTAGGTTGCGAAGTTTTTGACTGTGGTTGCGATTCTAAAGAGCATTCCGTAGACTACCCAGATTACGTATGTGATGTTGTCAGAGAAGTATCAGATACGAGTTTTGGAGTTTTGATATGCGGAACAGGTATAGGCATGAGTATAGCTGCCAACCGTCATAAAAATATTAGAGCAGCTCTTTGTTCTTCTACCATGCTTGCAAAGCTTTCCAGAGAACACAATGATGCGAACGTTCTGTGTTTTGGCTCTCGTTACATAGAGCCTGATACTGCACAGTCCGTATTATATACGTTCATGACAACGGCGTTCTTAGGGGGAAGACATGCTATAAGAGTACAGAAACTTAAGTGAATAATACGTATGAAAAAACTGCATTATTAGAAGATCTTTCGTGTATTAATCGAGGTCTACATGCTGTTGCATATCACGCCTCTTTCCTTTTACATCAGACATTCTGTCCCTATGGAGTTGCTCTGCCAAAAATATGGCATTAAATCACATATTTCGGCTCTGCTTCTGCATCTCTACCGAATATGGCTAGATTTTACCTTGGGATATAAATCCGCTCCAACTCTAGCGTTCGAAAAGAAGAAAAAAGCTCAGCTACTCAGCTACTCAGCTACTCAGCTACTCAGCTACTCAGCTACTCAGCTACTCAGCTACTCAGCTACTCAGCTCGATATCTTAAAATTATTACGTTAAAAAGAAGTAATTTTCCTTTATTAGAAGATAATGCATGGATGTATGCGTCAACAGCTTGATTTCCCCTTTTAGAGAACGATTGAGTATTGCTATCCTGATCTCTGAGATATCACCGCTATTTACTACAAAGGAATTTTAAAAGAAGTAAATTACATTCTTTGTATGAGTACTATCATACAGGAGAAAGTGCGTCCCGTTACATATACCCACTATATTCCATAAATATCTATTCTACACATTCAATTACAGCCATTCTCTTACAGTATATAGATTGCTTATTCTCTGAGTACTACACTGATCTTTCCATGGCATTTCCCATGATTTTAGCCTTCGTAATATCACAACATTCTCTTTGCCATACTCTGAATACCGTACCCAACAAGCTTGTTGTATATCCATATGTCCACAACCTTACTGAACCAGGAGTTTATCTCTCCCATATTTTCCTTCAAAATATTTAGGTCATCATAATCTCTGGTTTTAGTGCCCAAACGTTAAAAGTACAATACAAGCTGAACAATAAAATGTGCTTGAACAACTCTTCCATTATTAGGGAAAACTTCCGTATATATCCTTCCCCATAATCACAAAAACTACCTACAAAACGCATGTACTAGAAATAAGCTCTACACTCATACACAACAAAATTCTCAAATATTGCTGGAAAAATTAGAGAGTATGATCTTGGTTTAGATCGTAATTAATAATATTAAGTTCTTAATAGAATTAACTTAGTATTCACATATCCTGCTTAGAATACGACAAGCGATTATCCATCAGATATCCCTACAATGCACAGCAGCTCCGTCTCTCTGCACAAGCAGGTATTACGTTTAGCAATGCAGCGTAAGAGAGTAAAAAAGCAATTCCTTGGGTATCTAGAGCAGTACAGGACTTTTAAGAAGAAAAGCACGTCTTTTAAGGGCAGTATGGGTTTTTCTTATACGGAAAGTGAGAAAATCAAAAAAAAGAAGTATAATGCTCAGCAATACCGCTGTAACACAGCTTTTAAAAAGCCTACTAAGACAAGTTTTGTCCTTAGGTTAACGGAGCAGCAACACGGAGTTTTGGCAGTAATCAAACGAATGCGCAAGGTTACTATAGCTCATGGCATGGATCCTGTTCAGAGGGCGGGACAAACCAAATCTTCAAATGAGAAGGACGCTGCCAGATTTGGGCGGGTACCTAAAGGGAAAAAGAGAACCGCTGCTATGTCCTTTTTGAAGATGCTTATCAAATTCCTGCTTATGCTTCTTTTTCCCATAATGTTTTGCAGCAACCTCCTTGTTAAGGGCATCCTAAAGGATTTACAATCTAGACACAAACCTACGAAAAAACCCTCTCTTCCCTTCTCATCTCTCCTGCTTTTGCAGCCTTTCACTACTAAATTCGTAACATCTATCCATCGCGCATTTCACCTACGCATTGTTATCTCGCAGGCTAATAACGCTAACTATATCTAGTTCTTCTACATTAACTGCCGCTGCTACTCTGTTGGACTTTAGTACATCACCTACATATATCCCATAAGGGAAACCCCCGATACCTGCGACGGTTATCACAATCGAGCCTACCTTTATTTCCCTATCATATGAGGAAACATTCGTAAAAACGGCACCTGTTCCAGAGCCAGATAGCAACGCACTTATCCCATTTTCTACAATAAAAACCTGAGCATCAAAACCCTTATCGGTCACAAGCAAAACTCTGGAACTACGCTCACTTACATCTACTATCTTTCCTACTAAACCTTTACTGTTTACAACAGCCTGCTGATTTCTAATACCGTCTCTAGTGCCTAAAGGAAGAAAAATTTTTCTCGAAATACCATCATATGCATGTATTACGCGTGTAGTAATATAAGATAGGCCCCCATAATCAGACAAAAAGTTTAATAATCGCCTCAAATTTTCATTTTCCTCAGCTAACATTTCTGTACGCACAAAACAAGACGCAACTCCCATAGCATCTTGAATTGCCGTACAATACTGAGAACATAAAGCAGCGGGTATAGGAGACTTTATTACTTCAGTTGCTGCAACACATCTATCTACAACATGGGTACGCATTCTCCAGAAAAAGCTGCTTTCATCTCCAGAAAACCACCGTCCATAACAATAAAGCAGTACTCCTGCTATGACTAATACACATACCCTGTGCTGCATTACCTTAAAAAGTCCCCTTCTAAGATAATAAGATACACCAGATGTTGGCTTTATACGTACGTATCTTACCATTGTCCCATTTTACCATTATGAAAGTACATCAGAAATTTGGTAAAGATATTATCAAAAATCTTGCTATGGAAAAAAACTATTTACACAATAAAACCCACTTGCGCCTCAATGGCAACAAAAGTCCTGAAAGCAAATCTACCAAAGCGACTTCAGAGCATACAAAATTTTTCCCTATATGCATAGAGAAAACGGAGTAAAGATCTCTCCCCTCTAAGAGTTTTTATTATGCACTAAATTATCAAGTTGAAGGCATATTCTGATCATTAGAAAATATTCAGAGATTTTGAGGATCTTATAATGCATTTTTTCGCTAAAATGTTTATTGCATATCTCATGCTCTCTTCTATGTTGTGATTAATGAATTGCTAAGCATCTGGATTTTTAACATTGCGTTTTATCAAAAATTTTGTTTACATGAGTCGGATTAACATATAACCTACCGATTGCTTTTAAGCGCCCTTAGCTCAGTTGGATAGAGCATTTGACTACGGATCAGAAGGTCGGGCGTTCGAGTCGCTCAGGGCGCATCTTCTAGGCTGAGGGATACACTGTCGTTTATTTAAGAAGTTATGAGTCATTCACTGCGATTTCTGTTCCTTTTCTTGCTTGTTGCATCAGCCTTTCTCTTAGGTGATATGGTGCCTTATAAGATCCAATCTCTCTTTTACACCGTTAGTTTATATGTGAAGGAGTGCCTGGTATTTCTATTGCCATTTGTGGTCTTCAGTATCATATTTCATTCTACGAGCCGGTTGCGCGGTAGCAGCGCTGTAAAAGTTACATTTTTGTTGTTTTCTATGGTGTTGCTGTCCAATACCTTGTCAGTGGGTATATCTCACTTTTTAAGTGTACAGGTCCTTGATATACTAGATAAAGAAATAATACATAGCTCTAATAGCAGTGCTGAAACACTTTTACCGGCTTATCCCGTTTTTACACTCCCGTCGATAATGAGTTGCGCAAAAGCTCTGGCCTTAGGGTTTATGTCTGCAGTTATACTGCAAAGGATTTTTGGCGATATTGCTCTTAAAGTATCCGAAAAGCTCTATAGTATAAGCGTTTTTATATTGGAAAAGGTCTTTTCTCCTGTAATTCCGGTATTCATAATAGGATTCACATTTAAGATAAGAAGCGATGGGGCTTTGGATACCCTCGCCAATAATTACGTCGCTATACTGTACATCTGTATTCCCGCTTTAGCGTATACAATCCTATTATACTTCATAGGTAATGGTGGATCCTTGAGTAAAACTGCTGAGGTATTGAAGAACATGTTACCTGCTGCACTGACTGGTTTTACTACCATGTCCAGTCTATTGACTATGCCTATAACTCTTGCTGCTGTAAAGAAGAGTACTAACAATTCAAACCTCGCCGATATTGCTGTACCTGGGTCGGTGAACATTCACTTGCTTGGAGACTGTTTCTTCACGGTTGTTCTTTTATCGCTCATGGCATCAGCTTTTGGAACGATGGATATGATGAGCACTTCGGATTATCTGCTTTTTCTCTTCTACGTTGTAATTATGAAGTTTGCTGAAGCTGCTGTAGCGGGGACAGGTTTATTGCTGATGTTTCCCGTAATGGAGAAATATCTTCACTTTACACCCGTAATGTTATCGCTTTCTACAACCGTGTACATACTGCTCGATCCTATAATCACTGTATTAAATATCTTAGGAAATGGAGCGTTCTCTATCCTGTTCATCAAGGCAAATAAATTGTTGTTTGGAGGCTCTACATCACCGAAGCATAAATCCAAAGGCTAGTGTGTTATCTCAATAGATCTTATTGATAGATTAATGTGTATTAAGTGTTCGTGTTGCATTAGATAATCTTTACATACTCATTTTAACTATTTACTTTGGCGCTTAGTGCATTAAAGGTAGTATGCGTGCTTTATGGTGTATCGTTTTGAGGTAAAGGTCTTCTTGTATGAAAATTAGCAACTCACACGCGGTAAAATTCTCTCTTCTGCTCATTGCTGTTATTTTGGCGTTTTGTTTTGCAGATTTCGTTCCCTATACTATAAGATCCTTTTCTTATGCTATCAGCCTCACCATAAAGGAAGTCATGGTATTTCTGTTACCATTTATCGTTTTTAGCATTGTTTTTCAGTCTGTATCAAAATTGCAGGGATATAACGCTATAAAGGTGGTTTTTCTGTTGTTAGGCATGGTTCTCTTGTCAAATTCTGCTTCTGTCTCCGTTGCACATGTTGTTGGAAAGATTGCAAGAGGCTCGGTCTCAGGAAATTTGACATGCTTTGATGATGCTAAGCCCTCCGTTGAGCTTCTTCCATATTACAGCTTCAGCTTACCCCGCCATATAAGTAGTCTGAATGCTGTGATCCTTGGCTTCTTATCTGGCATGCTCCTTCCCAAGATGCTAGGAAAAAAGTCTGAGAAGTTATCCAATATGATGGCCAGTGCAAGCGTTTTTGCTTTGGAAAAAGGGTTTGCTCCCATATTGCCTGTATTCATAGTAGGTCTTGTATTTAAAATGCAGAGTGACAACCTACTCGATATACTAGTAAGCAACGCGAACGTAGCCTTATTACTATTCTGCTCTGCTTTGTTATATATATCTTTTTTATACTTTGTGGCTGCGGGTTTTTCAATAAAACAAGGACTCAGAAAATTTAAGGCTATGCTACCAGCATCTCTATTCGCGTTTACTACAATGTCTAGCTTGATAACCATGCCCATAATACTGAAAGCTGTGAAAAAAGATTCGCAGGACGGTGATATTGCAGACATCGCAGTTCCTACTGCTCTCAATGTACACCTAGTTGGTGATTGTTTTTTTATTATAGTTATGGCCTTAGTAATCTCCGCAACATTCAATGGTGTAGGATGTATTACAACTTCAAGCTATCTTGCATTTTTGCTATATTTTCTTCTGGCGAAATTTGCCGTTGTGGCGATACCCGGTGGCGGGATCATAGTTATGCTACCGATTATCGAGCAATACCTAAATTTTTCACCAACAATGTTATCCCTTATAACAACGCTATATGTAGTTTTTGACCCTGCAATAACTTCTATAAATGTGCTTGGAAATGGGGCGTTTGCGATGTTATTTGTGCGAGTATATAGATTGTTCGTTAAAAATGGATAGTTTAGCAAGGTACCATTGTGAAGATAATGATTTTAAATACTTGCGGAGCTGAATGTGTTGTTGCGCTTTTTAACCCTGGTAATAATGAGTTCTATGAAAGGAAAAGCGTTAAGACAAATAATCACGCTGAATCATTATTTCCTCTCATAGATACGGTGCTTTCTGAAGGAGGAATATCCTACAAAAATTTGACTGACGTTGCAGTAATAATAGGCCCTGGCAGCTTTACTGGGTTAAGAGTATCTTTGGCGACAGCACAGGGTTTTGAGATTGCTTCTAGTGTTGCTGTTCATGGGATAAGTCTTCTTGAACTACAAGCATATTCAATTTTGTGTGCTTCTAAAGGAACTAAAGAAGATATAATTGCTGTGATAGAATCGACAAAAGCCGATTTTGTCTATTATCAAATGTTCAATAACTCGCTCATCCCCCTAACGGATGTACATTTAGTGCCTCTAAATGAAGTGCCTAAAGGCAAAATATTGAAGGGATCCCCTGCTATGGCTTTGAATACCAAGTCTATTGGGTTGTACCTTATTTATAAACTATCAAATCGACTTCCTAAAACCGCACTTGCCCCCATTTATTCGCGTTTTTACCACTAGAGTTTCCATGGTAATTTAAGACTGATAGTATAAATCGGGTTAGATATCAGTGTCGCACTTTTGTGCGTAAGCTCATATGGGAATAAGTGATATTTTGACGAGCACCTGTACCGTAAGGTGATATAGAGCTTACCTAAGGCAGCTTTAGTAACATGCACCACATCTACGCATTGTGATTATACTGTGTATTAAGTAGAGTCCACAATTTCCTGTGACAACAACTAAAAGTAGTCATTAACAATAAACTCTTCAGTCTACAGATTGCTGCTACGATAAAGAACCTTTAGCGTTAGAAGCGTAATTTAGAGAGACACTGATGAGTTAGAATTTTCTGCAAAAGACGGTGCATGACCTTATTCAAATAGTTTACTTGTGAGATCAGCAGTGAAAACCAAGAATATAACATTAAGCTTCTGAGAGAATACACTCACTGAGACTCTGTCAGGTCTGACGTACCTTTTACACATCCAACTGACCTCTACCTCTGGCGATTCATTCTACAGAGCACGTTTTAGCGTGAAAATCTTCACACGAAGATACCGTTGTATTGTGACTCCAGTCTATTAGCATCATCACGTATTGAACTAGCAGTTCCACCTTGATTAAAAGGTACCGCATCTTCTTTAGATGGCTTTAGCAATCCTACTACAGAGTCACCTTGATCTAGAAAACAACGATCTAGCCGCACCTACACCTAACATTTCTATCTTCAAAAAGTCACTTGTAGCCTTTTTCTCTCCGACTTCTAAAAATACTCTATATACCCGTGTTTAAAGGTTTTATTGAGGGAATTAGGAAAGATTTCACTCAAGTAAACATGACCTTTCTTTCAAATATCTCTGCAGAGATATGTACTACAAACTAAAATACAAACGTTTTGGAAAATATCTATAAATGTAAAACATTAAGTTTTAAGCATAAAATATTTTGAGACTAGTAGAATGCACTATAATACATATGCTATATCTTTTTGCTTGGATTAGAATAAAAATAAATTGCTCAGTCTCTCCATAGGAAACTTACATATATACCAAGGGATGTAGGAAATACCTTTTCGCCAAATTAGCAGTATATGCCTTGTGGGATACTCAGAAGCGTATGTCTTGTGAATACGATGTTTTTCTACACTGCAGGTTAAGATGATGTTTGGCATATTTTTTGTATTAGCAGGGCTTCGGTAAATGATGTCTGTGCGGTATTATTACCTATCAACAAATGTGTGTGGTGTATTTTTTGCTGCCGAAAATTGTCTCCATCTGCCAGGTAAGCGTGGCTTACTCTTGTAAGCATATAAAGAATTTTAGCTCGCAGTGTTAAAGAAATACTGTTATTTGATCCCTTAAAGGTATGCCTAAGTTCTCGACGGTTTGGAGCTGCCCTTCCTGCCATGTGCAATATATTTCCTGTTTTAATGACCGGGAGCTTTCAGTATCTCAGAAAAGCTTTTAGAAAATTGATGTGTCCCTTCGTAGTACCGTGGCAAGTATTATTATGAATTCTCGAAGATATGGAATTTTGTAGCACATTGAATATTACGGTACAGCATTTAAGAAATATACAGTTTAAAGATTCAAGTGTAGCATGTCATATTGCTACCACCTATGCCGAAAAAACTTACTTACACCATATGATGCTTTTAAGAATGTTACACGTTATGCTTCTGTCTAAATATTATTGAGAACGTGAGGAACAAAACTAATAGAAGATATGTAAGAAGACGCCTTCAAGCCCATTACTCATGGATTAGATAAGCAACTAGGCACGCATTTACTCCTGTTGTCCGCAGTATTTTTGGAGCATACTTATGTAGAATTCTGCATAAGTAGTAGCATGTATGAATTCATTAATACGGATGTATATGGGTAAGCACTCTTAAGCTTTTCATAGCACAGCAAAGTTCTATAGCTTTTGGAACTTCATATATCCCATCGGAACAAATTAATACGAGTCTATCCATACATTACGTAATGGCTACTATGCAAAATTCAGGATATTGCGCATAAACAATCAGAAAAAGTCTTGCAGATTTTTTCTGATTACTATATTCCTTCGGGAATCTGACCAGCTATGGACGTTCTGTTATGCGATCAAGGAAGATTTATGTTTTGGTGGTCATGGCAACGGTTTTAGGTGCCGTGGCTTTTGTCACTTTTGGAAGCATGATACCAATGGGTAAGTTGTCTAATTCTGGCAACGGACAGTGCGTTGCAATGTTGGGTAATAAATGTCTGCCATTGCGGGATTACCGTATAATGTACCGCAACGAGTTGGCAGAACTGGAGAAGGTATTACAATATAAGTTGTCAGATGCTCAAATTAATCAGTTTGGTATTAAGGAAGTTGTCCTTAAAAACATGATAGCTGATATGCTCGTAGAAAAGTTTGCTCGTGACGTGGGCATACGTGTTGGCTCAAAGAGCTTGCGGAGTCTGATCAAAAATATAAGAATATTTCAGGATTCCAATGGTGTCTTCGATCAGGAGAGATATGAATCCGTACTGGCTGACAGCGGAATGACTGAGTCGTCCTATGTGAATAAGATTCGCAATGCTTTACCCTCTACTATTCTAATGGAGTGTTTATTCCCTAATAGAGGAGAGTTACATATTCCTTATTATGATGCATTAGCAAAAGGTGTTATGTTGGGGTTGCTGCAGCATCGTGTGGCAGACATACTGGAAATATCTTCTGATGCCGTAGACATTTCAGGAAGCGATATATCTGATGATGAATTGCAAAAATTGTTTGAGGAGCAGTACAAGGATTCTCTAAATTTCCCTGAATATCGCAGTGCTGATTATATAATCATGACTGAAGACGACTTGCTTACTGATGTTATCGTTTCGGATCAAGAGGTAGATATTGAGATTAAAAACAGTGAGCTACATGATCAAAGAGATGTTCTAAATTTAGTATTTACAAACAAAAATGAAGCTGAGCTGGCTTACAAAGCCTATCGAGAGGGTGGTAAGTCTTTCGAGGAATTAGTTAGTGATGCTGGCTACACTATAGAGGATATTGCACTAAATAATATCTCTAAGGATGTTCTCCCGGTAGATGTGCGAAATGTGGTGTTTTCACTTAGCGAGGGGGAAGTCAGTGAAATGTTCCGTAGCGTTGTTGGCTGGCATATCATGAAGGTAATGAGGAAGCATGAAATCACTAAGGAAAACCTGGAAAAGCTAAAAGAGAAGATATCTTCAAATATTAAAAAGCAGAAGGCAGGTGAGTTGCTAGTTAGCAATGTGAAAAAAGCAAACGATATGATCAGTCGGGGAGCATCGCTGAATGAACTGAAGGATATGTTTGGTGTTCTGGTCAGTGGTGTTTTGACGAATTTTGATATGCGTGGGCTAGATCAGTCTGGCAACTTAGTGAAAGACTTTCCATCGCAACTTGGTATGAATGCCTTTACTACTTTGGCATTTTCGTCAGCCGTAGGAAAACCGTCTCATCTGGTTAGCAGTGGTGATGCTTATTTCGGCGTTCTCGTTACTGAAGTAGTGCCTCCAAGGCCAAGAACACTTGAAGAAAGCAGATCTATTCTTACTGAAAAATGGAAAAGTGCACTACGTATGAAGAAAATACGTGAATTTGCTTTAGAGTTGCGCTCAAAGCTACAAAATGGCACTGAATTGTCCGTTGAAAATGGAGTTTCTTTAAAGAAGAATGTCACGGTAAAAAAGTCAGATGGCTCTAACGGCAATGATAGCAAGTATCCTGAACGCTTGGTCGACGAAATATTCGCTATTAACATTGGTAGAGTAACGGAAGAAGTTATAGATTCTGAATCTGAGACGGTATACATTGCTCTGCTTAAAGAAATAAAAGATGCTGAAATAAGTGAAGAGGATCTAGAAAGCTACAAGGCACATTTTGTCAGTAGTGGCATCCTATCTATAAGGGAGCAGCTCTTAGGTCATTTGATGAAAAAATACGGAGTGACGATCGAAAATAGTTTGCTAGAGAAAGCGTAATTACGTGCTTTCCTGAGAAACTATTTTGTTTTTAAGGTGAAGCGCGTTAGTGGATTTCGGATATCTTGTGTGTGCGTTATATGTGTACTGTATGTGCTCCGTTACGTATGGATATGATATTGTCAATGAAGGTTTTGCTCTCTGATACAAAGAAGCGTATCGTAAGATAATGTGCACAAAACAATGATTAACTGTCTCTGCTAGTAAGCGTATATTGCTGGATGATTAAATTACAGGTATTTTCTTAGTGGTGGGTGCGTTGTAATGAAGTGAGTTGTACTTATAGGAATGATGAATATTTGAATGCTGGTGTGGAGCAAGTAATATGAAGGGAGAAGTAGTATCTTGGCCGTTTATAGAAGCTGAAAAAATTTTAAAGGAATTTGGCGATCGCGAGGAAATAATACTTGCTACAGGGTATGGTCCGTCCGGATTGCCTCATATAGGAACTTTTGGTGAAGTACAAAGAACAGTATATGTAGCTAATGCACTGCGTGAGATCTCTCCTAAAACTAAAACAAGGATTTTAGCATTTTCTGATGATATGGATGGGTTACGGAAAGTTCCTGATAACGTACCGAACCGTGAAATGCTAGAGGAACATCTGGGACAGTTACTGACCTCGATACCTGATCCGTTCGGCACCTACTTAAGCTATGGCCATCATATGAACAGCACCTTCTGTGCCTTTTTAGACAGATTTGGGTTTGAATACGAATTTATTAGTGCCACAGAGTGCTATAGATCCGGTAGATATGATGATGTATTGCTACGGCTACTAAGAAATTATGATAAAGCCGTAAGCATACTATTGCCAACGCTTGGTGAAGAGCGTCAAAAAACTTATAGTCCGTTTCTGCCGATATGTGAAAAAACGTCTAGAGTGCTGCAAGTGCCTATAGTCAAAACAGACGTAGAAAAGGGAACAATTTTTTATGAAAATGAAGACGGTGATTTGATAGAAGTAAAAGTAACCGGGGGGCATTGTAAATTACAGTGGAAAGCTGATTGGGGAATGCGTTGGGCCGCTTTTGGTGTGCATTATGAATCTCATGGCAAAGACCTAACTCCTTCTGCTAAACCGTCCGCAGAAATCTGCAAACTCCTTGGTAGAAGGCCGCCTATTCTGTTTCCATATGAACTTTTTCTTGATAAAGAAGGGAAGAAAATTTCCAAATCTAAAGGCAACGGTTTCTCTGTAGAAGAGTGGCTCACCTGCGCGCCGTATGAGAGCCTAGCCCTATATATGTTTCAAAACCCTAAAAGAGCTAAGCGCTTGTGTTCTGAAGTCGTGCCAAAATTTGTAGATGATTATTTGTCATTGTTACAAAAATACAATGGTGCTCCCTGTACTCACAATCCTGTATGGCATATACATAACGGTAAGGTTCCTAAAATAGAGCTATATGGTTTAACTTTTTGTCTCCTCATCAACATAGCATCAGCGTGTAATGCAAGCGATGTTGCAATGTTGGAGCAACTTATAAAAATATATAGGAACGGAATTGACTTAGAGGATAATACTCTATTAAGGAGGTTATTAAAGTTCTCTGTTGCATATTGTAGAGCATTTGTTATGCCTTCCAGATCATATAAAACACCTACTGTCGAAGAGAGTCATATGTTACTTGATCTGGCAAATACTCTTTCTTGCATGGATGATAGTAAATCACCTGATGAAATACAAAATGAAGTATTTGAGGTTGGAAAGAAGTATTTGCAGCCTAGTGATCTACGCATGTGGTTTAAGATGCTGTACGAAGTGTTGCTTGGACGAAGTGATGGACCTAGATTTGGGTCTTTTGTAAAATTATATGGTATTGAGAACACGGTGAAATTAATAAAGCGTAATGTTTCTGTCACTAAATAGGAGGAGTCACAGCATAATATGAGTGTTGTAGCATCTATTTTTGGGTTGTTTTTTTGTGAGTAATGTTGACGAATCAGAGCTGGTAAAGTTCTCAAATTTGGCTTCGGAATGGTGGGATGGAGAGTCTTTTTCATCTTTGCACAGGATAAATCCTTTGCGTGTTAAGTATATTCTTGAAAATTTACAGAAGGCTACTAACCCAGGTAATAGGCTTTTAGATATCGGTTGTGGTGGTGGGCTTATTTGCGAAGCCATGGTAAGGCTTGGCTTTAGTGTCACTGGAATAGACCCATGTAGAGAAGGAATAGAAGCTGCTAAACAGCATGCTGCTATTGAAGGCTTAGATATAGAATACCGTTTTACGGATGTAGAGTCTTTTGTACACTCTTCAGAGTGTTCTTCTTACGATATTATAACCTTAATGGAAGTTGTGGAGCATATCCCTGATTTGACTGAATTTTTATCTAGCTCCTGTAAGTTACTGAAACCCGGGGGTATGATTTTCATTTCTACACTAAACAGAACTATCAAATCCATGTTACTTGGTAAGATAGCTGCGGAATATATACTCCGTATGGTACCCCCTGGCACTCACCAGTGGAAGAAATTTGTCAAGCCTTCTGAGATTTACGACACACTATTAAAAAGCGGAGTGCTTGTCCAAGATATAAAAGGCATTACCTACAAAATACTGCAGAACGATTGGGTCTTAGATGATAGGGACATAAGTGTAAATTACATATTAGCCGCTCAAAAAGAGCAATAATATCCTTAAAAGGTTTGTATGATATTTATACATAGTGTGTATTTCAGAATGCACTACTATACCATATAGCCTTACTCCCTTGCACAGGCATAAAACTGTGCACGTAGTTTTCCTCATACTTGCCATAGCTCTCACTATCTTGCTTTTTCCTTTTATAAACCTCGTATCGATGTTGAAATGGGAAATTTCCATAGCTGTACAACCCTATCATAGAATGGTATACCCCCTCCAGCTGTGAAGACATCTTAGCGAGTAAGCAGGATATAGTA
>NZ_JAHLEX010000190.1 GCF_023476575.1 Anaplasma phagocytophilum
TGCATACGGGCGTACGCGGCATCACAGACTTAATGGTTATGCCAGGATTGATAAACCTAGACTTCGCTGACGTTAAGGTTGTCATGAGTGAGATGGGCAAGGCCATGATGGGTACTGGAGAGGCAGAGGGTGAGCACAGAGCTGTTGCTGCTGCCGAAGCTGCTATCTCTAACCCCTTGTTGGACAACATATCTATGAAGGGTGCACGGGGTATTCTCATAAATATAACCGGTGGAATGGATATGACACTGTTTGAGGTTGATGCAGCCGCGAACAGGATTCGGGAGGAAGTTGATGAGGAGGCGAATATAATCTTCGGATCTACCTTCGATGAGAATAGTGCTGGTAGAATTAGGGTCTCTGTTCTAGCCACGGGTATAGATAGTACTCATACTTCAAATCCCAAGGGTAGAGTAGTAAGGGGATCGGAAAGTGATCTTGGAGTCTCAGATGTTGTGGGGGATACCGCAAGAGTCGGGGTCTCTGGTTATGCTAGGGTTGGGTTACAAGAGAGTAGTGGTGCTTCTGTGGTGGAGGCTGATTTGTTTTCTCGTGTCTCCGGAAATCGCAATTCCTCTTTAAACTGGAACAGTAAGTCGTTTGATGTTCCTGCGTTTTTAAGAAAGAAGTAGTGCAAGAAAGAAGGTTTTGGCTCTTGAAATCTGAGCCAGCAGATTTCGCCTGGGGTG
>NZ_JAHLEX010000191.1 GCF_023476575.1 Anaplasma phagocytophilum
CAACAGAATCCCGCAATGTAGGACTAATTTTCCAGCACCCAGCGCTGTTTCAACACCAAACTATAGTGGAGAATGTAGCATTCGCAGTAAAAGCACAAAGCAAGGATAAGAGAATGAAGCATGCTTTGAAGGTATTGGAAAAGCTGGAAATAGCTGCTCACAAAGACGCATATCCTCATATGCTTTCGGGTGGTCAGCAACAACTTGCTACCATTGCAAGAACCATGGCTCAGGATCCTGAAATTGTCCTACTAGATGAGCCTTTTTCTAACCTTGATACCATCCTAAGGGAGTCGATACGCACAGCTGTATTATCGGTAATTAAGGCCGAGAATATCACCGTTCTGTTAGTTACTCATGATCCTGAAGAGGCTTTGGAGATAGCTGACAAGATATATGTGGTTCGAGAAGGAAAAATAGTTCAGTGGGGTACTCCCTACGAAATATATAACGCACCAAAAGATGCTCATCTTGCTCGGTTCTTTGGAAGGCTTAATTATTTTGAGTCTCTAGTGCATGATGGCAAAGTATTCCTCACCATAGGCTCTATCAATGCCGATGGTTTCCTAGATGGTTCTAGGGTTGCTGTATGTATTAGGCCTGACGCCATCCTCCTTCATCACTCCAGCAATACTCTCGCTGTGGTAAAGCTTGTGAGATTCTTTAATAATAT
>NZ_JAHLEX010000192.1 GCF_023476575.1 Anaplasma phagocytophilum
TCCAGCATCAGAACTTCCTAATCCTGATGTTGACGGCTGTGCATATGAATAGAGTACACTCCATGGACCATACTGTGGCACATAAGAAGCTTGCTGACCTAGCAGTCCAGCATCAGTACCTCCTAATCCCGATGTTGAAGGTTGTGCATAAGGTATAATCCCTGGATCATGCGGTGGCACATAAGAAGCTTGCTGACCTAGCAGTCCAGCATCAGTACCTCCTAATCCTGATGTTGAAGGTTGTGCATAAGGTATAATCCCTGGATCATGCGGTGGCACATAAGAAGCTTGCTGACCTAGCAGTCCAGCATCAGTACCTCCTAATCCCGATGTTGAAGGTTGACTAGGTGCATAGGGTATGCGCTCGAGCACACGCATTGGCGTATAGGGAGCTTGCGGACCTAGCAGTCCAGCATCAGAACTTCCTAATCCTGATGTTGATGGTTGACTAGGTGAACCATCAGTCTGCTCAACAGCGTTGAAATATCTCCCGTATCTCTTTCCCCAGATATTCATCATTACTGCAAGATACCGCAATGCATTATTGCGCCACTTGACTTCTACCTGTGGACTTAACAGTGTACTTTCCGTAACATCCTCGTTAATCTCCTCATATACAGAACACATGTCCAAGTATGCTTTGCGTGCCTTGTATGCTC
>NZ_JAHLEX010000193.1 GCF_023476575.1 Anaplasma phagocytophilum
GTTATGGTATTGGTGGCGCCAGGGTTGAGCTTGAGATTGGTTACGAGCGCTTCAAGACTAAGGGTATTAGAGATAGTGGTAGTAAGGAAGATGAAGCTGATACAGTATATCTACTAGCTAAGGAGTTAGCTTATGATGTAGTTACTGATCAGACTGACAAGCTTGCTGCTGCTCTTGCCAAAATAAACGGTAAGGACATTGTTCACTTTGCTAAGGCTGTTGAAATCTCTCATCCTATCATCGATACCAAGGTTTGTAAGGCTTCCAGCAATAACAAGTATGGAGGTAGCGGCACGGACGGAGCTGCAAAACAGTGTGGTGTAGGCCACAGCAGTGGGGTGGAGAACGCAACGCAACTCAGGGGCTTTAGAACTGAGGTATTGGAAAAAGGGGCAGGATGGCCTGGTTCTGGGAAGACAGATGCTGCTCATGATGACAACGCTACAGCCGTAGCCAAAGACCTAGTAAAGAAACTCACTCCTGAAGAAAAAACCATAGTGGCTGGGATACTTGCTAAAACTATTGAAGGTGGTGAAGTTGTTGAGATTAGGGCGGTTTCTTCTACTTCAGTCATGGTCAATGCTTGTTATGATCTTCTTAGTGAAGGTTTAGGTGTTGTTCCTTATGCTTGTGTTGGTC
>NZ_JAHLEX010000194.1 GCF_023476575.1 Anaplasma phagocytophilum
AGGATTTGAATACACCTCTCAATGCTACAGGCAAAAGGATGCTCTTCTATTCCGGAAGCAGCATATTCTCTATATACCAATAGTAAACAACCCATAGCCCTTATTAAAGCATTTATGCATACACTGGGACAAGACTGAGCAGTACTAACCTCTTCTTCTGATTTACCAACGTACTGATCAAGATTACGACAAAGCGCTATACGCGCTTCTGTAGCTAATGAGAGTCGCAATAATGACTTTTCATCTCTACGAAGCATTGCTACACATTCAGTAGCATCAGATTCAACAGCATCAAGAATCATGTTCAAGCAATTCTCAGTGCGGTGACGGAAACAACGCGGTGTTCTTACATAAACCAAGTCAGCAACTTTCCTAACAATCTCTGCATTGTGTCGCACTATACGCAAAGCTGCCCTTCCGTATTCTTGATTTTCAGCACTTAGCGCAGGATTTAAGCATCCGAACAAAGCTTTATATTGTGTGTTGAGATACGTATTTAAAGACAGCTTGATACTCGATACTACTTCTTGATCACACTCTACATCTGAAGCATGAGCCTGAGGATCAGCAGCCTTAGCAAAGCAGTGTAATATGGAAATAATATTCACAA
>NZ_JAHLEX010000195.1 GCF_023476575.1 Anaplasma phagocytophilum
TGATCTTCCTGCTCAACGTCTTGTAGATGATACTAGTCCTGCTGGCCGTACTAAGGATACTGCTATTGCCAACTTCTCCATGGCTTATGTTGGTGGGGAATTTGGTGTTAGGTTTGCTTTTTAAGGTGGTTTGTAGGAAGCAGGGTAAGTTCAACTTACCCTGCTTCTATTAGAGAGTTAGTATATGAGATCTAGAAGTAAGCTATTTTTAGGAAGCGTTATGATATCGTTGGCTCATGATGATGTTAGTGCTTTGGCGTCTGGAAGGGATGTTCCTTCTAGAACTTCAATCCTACCTCTATCAGAACTTCACGTTCTTCTTATACTTATATTTCTATTTATTCTGATTTCTGTTACGCTGTGGTTCTGGCTCTTCTAAGGCACTATCTCTCGAGTCATCATTTGTTATAGCTCTTTGGAAATACTCGTAACTCATATATTTTAGTAGGGAGTTTTCTCCTGTTTCTGCGTTGCTTTCTTTCTAGGAAGAAAAATATCGATCCGCAATGCTTCCGCAAGTATGAAGAAATATCCATGATTATTATAACATGATGTCCTGTACGTAGGTTAAGTAGGTATTGATGGTTTTACTCGCA
>NZ_JAHLEX010000196.1 GCF_023476575.1 Anaplasma phagocytophilum
TTCTCACTATTCACTTCTTCCTTACGATGGAAGTTGTTCAGGAATGATATTGGTGAGAAATATAGAACGCAAATCTATGCTAAGTATTGTTCGGAATATACAAAAATGCGTTCGTGTTCTACATAATGGCAAGGTTAGCACTGAAGAATCAAGTTATATACTTCATTTGCACTCGGTGTCCATTTTGGAGATCACTTAAGCATTTGGCATATACATCATAATAGCGTATTGCTCTCATTACTGTGTTATCCGGAAATGTTAGCACTTTTGTACTTTCGCGATTGTCTTTGATGTTATTAGGGATAGCACCTCTTTTACTACTTTCTCAGTATAGGGTAAAATTTCTCGACTTCACTGCACATTAACTCGTACCATAATAGCAACGCGTGTGTGCCTCCTCAATCTCTAGCGCAGTACGCTGGGCATAAATGCTGCTTATATATATGCATCGAAACAATAGCTACCACAAGTATGTAGTTGTCACTGCACTCGTGATTGTATAATTAATTCCTTGCCCTTTTGGGGTTTGATCTACTCAATAGTCATTATGACAGTAAATATAAGAAGAAGGGCGCATATATATATC
>NZ_JAHLEX010000197.1 GCF_023476575.1 Anaplasma phagocytophilum
CCTTTACGGCACCAACAGCGGAGTTTCATCTTTCCTGGAGAGTAGTAGAGAAGCAATATGGGAAGAAAGAGACTACGAAAATTTTGCCAAAAATGGATACATAAAAAATGTAATAGCATTTCGAGCGATCCACATGATAGCAACAGCAGCAGGGTCAGTGAGATTGACATTGAATAAAATAACAAAAGGAGGAGTATTTCAGATAAGTAACCACCCGATACTAAAATTGCTGGCAAGACCAAACAGCAGCATGACGCGCTCAGAACTCATAGAAGGAATAATAACTTACAGGCTGATCAGTGGTAATTCGTACATCTTATCCATTAAAAATAGCGAAGATGTAATTCAGGAATTACATCTTCTGCGTCCTGATAGAGTAGAAATAGTTTCTAAAAATGGTTACGTGTTTTACAAGTACTCCGTTAATGACGAAGTTCACGAATTTCATACTAACCACACTTCTCTCCATCACCATTCTCTCTTACATCTCAAAAACTTTCATCCCTTAAATGATTGGTATGGCCTTTCTCCTATCGAAGCTGCTTCTTACAGCATTGATCAGCATAATCA
>NZ_JAHLEX010000002.1 GCF_023476575.1 Anaplasma phagocytophilum
AAGTCGAGAAAAGTACTTTAACAAATTGAATGTACTGACCTTTTCTTGCTTCTCTACTACATCATGGAAGCACAAGAAGTTCTATCCTCCTTTACCAGTAGCGCTTTCTAGAGCTTTCGCAACAGCCGCACCTTAAAATATTTCTTTTTGCCATTCTTACCCTATTAAACGCAATTGTGCTCATAGTGGAGCCGTGAAAGTATCAGTACTAATATAGAATAAGCACAAAAGTAGCTTCTCTGCTACTAAGGCTCATATCAATTCCCCCCACTAAAAGAAAAAATGATACCCAGCATACCCCACTCTACCATAAAAACATTCGTTTTAGGTTCAATGACTACTATCAGCCATAAGTTATTCCTGTAATACAAATATTTCCTATGTAAATAACAATAAAAAGGCGTTTGCTCTCTTAAGTGCCAAAAAATTTTATGGTAGCAGCTCTGCTATATCTTTCTTGTAAGATCTAAAGCAGTGGCATTAAACATCTGCTGCGGAAAAGCAATTTGAGGTGTTTCTAACATAGCACTTGTGGATACAGTTTCAGTTGTTTGTTTTTTCTTATTTGGCAATAAGTATAGCGGAAGCAACTCCCTATATTTCATAGCCTCTATATTCCAGGCGGAGGATGCTTTTTCAAGGTACAGAGATGCTATATTGTATAAAGCAAACGACTCTGCTGAGTTCAATAATAAATCTAGTGAAATGGCTTGCAGCTTTTTAGTAGCGTTAGACAAATGTATGTGTAGAACACATGCCAGCGCAGAAGTGTTCACAAGCTCATTCTCATAAGCAAATACTATTGGATAAACCTCATCACGTAGTATTGTAATACACCCATCAATATCGTTGCTGAGAGAATTATCTAATTTTGCCTGTGATAAGCATTCCCTACATAACAAGAACACACAACCCAAAGCCCCGATCAAAGCCTTCACAACAGGACTTGTCTTACTTTGTATTGAACATACAGCTTCACTCTCAGTAACATAACGATTCATGTAGAAATTAAATACAATACGTGCTTCAGTTGCGAGGGAAAGGTGTAAAACTTTTTCCTCATCAGTAAGTGCATCAGGCCTAAATATAGAATATGAATTCTCAATAGTGTCCATCATAGTGTAGAGCAAGTGTCCAATCTGGTACCTGTAAAAAAAAGGTACGTCTATATCAACTAGCTCACTCACCTTAAACGCTAATTCTGCATTATGCAAAATAAACCGTGAAAGCGCCACTTTCGTCCTCTTAGGTACCCCAACCATTAGGTAGTAATAGCTTTTTGCAGCATGGATTACATTTAGATATGCACTTAATGCAAGTTGTAGATGCAAAACAGTTTCGTAATCATTCTCTCTGGGCACAATAGTAAATCGAGGAGCATAGGTTTGCACAAAGCAGTGATATATTGAGATGATATTTACCAGGAGCGCACACGCTTTGAGCATTTGTACGCGTATACCATCCCTAAAAAGTAACGGGCTCGTAAATTCACTAAGGTCCTTATTACAAGCAGCCGTTATACATGCAAACAATGTGTCATATAAAAAATATAGGATGCTATGATCTTCTCCACACAACCCGCCTGATGAATACATAACTGTATTGTCTTTTTGTACAACAATTGATTGCACAAAGGACATCTTATCCACTAGGAGAGAGAACTTCTCATCTTTAGAACATGCACAAGCAAATATCCTATGCAACTCCCCAATGTAGTCACTGAGAACCTCCGTCAGATCACACAGAGAAACTTTCCCTTCTCTAATACAAGAACACACAGTATTTCTGTAATCCGCAGAAATTCTGTCACCATTGAGAATATCCATAATCACCTACATCACCCACACTCATGTACTCTTAAATATTTAATAGTATTCATCTTAGAATAGAAGTGATGAGTCACAAGTTCTACTAATTTTTAATAAAAAATTAAGAAAAAGGACTTTTTTGTTGTAATCACATGCAAAGGAGAGTTGCTACGTATGTGTGGAACGGTAAAAGTTGTTTAAGTAAAAAATAAATCAATAATGCATACACATATGCTACTAGTCATATCCTGATGGAGGATAGCCAGCGTGAATAACCAGATGACCAATTGAAAACTTTCATTAGTCTCTGCAGTAGTACGAGGAAAAACCAGAGAAATTAGCCCATTCCTCTCCTCTGTAGAAAAGAGTAATAAGTGCATACCATACACCGGATAAAGCTACCCCAAATGTCAGCCTATACAAAGCACAGCAAGCTTCAAACAAAGTGCCTCATTGCTTAGGATCCCCCATTATAGTAGAGATCCCACACAATCTAACCTTCAATAATCCCTTTAGATCTCGCAAAACGCTTCCTCTCGTTTGGATCAAGAAATCTCTTTCTTAATCTTATTGATTTCGGAGTACATTCCACCAGCTCATCGTCATTGATGAACCCTATCATCTCTTCCAAAGACATCATTTTCGGAGGAACTAACCTCACCGCTTCATCTGATCCTGCAGCTCTCACGTTAGTCAACTGCTTACCCTTCAGCACATTGACTTCAATATCATTATTTCTATTATGAAGCCCAACAATCATCCCCATATACACTTTATCCTGAGGCTTGATAAACATCATACCCCGATCTTGCAAGTTAAAAATGGCATATGCAACGGCCTCTCCTTGCCCTGTAGAAATAAGTACACCGTTCATCCTTCCAGAAATTTCCCCTTTATGTGGAGCATATCCATAGAACAATCTGTTCATTATACCGGTGCCTCTAGAGTCTGTTAAAAACTCCCCATGGTACCCTATAAGACCACGGGATGGCATCAAAAACACCATCCTAACCCTGCCCTTCCCGGAAGGAGTCATATCTTGCATATCACCCTTCCGGAAGCTCAGCTTCTCCATTATGACGCCACTGTACTCTTCATCTACATCTATTATCACCTCTTCTATAGGCTCTAATATCGTGGAACCTTCCTTTTTAAAAATCACACGCGGGCGCGATACAGAAAGCTCAAAACCCTCACGCCTCATCGTCTCTATCAACACGCCAAGCTGCAATTCGCCTCTACCGCCTACCTCATAGGCCTCGCTTCTGGCTCCTTCTTTCACCGTAATCGCAACATTAGTCTCTGCTTCAGAAAGCAACCTCTGCTTTATAGCAGTAGAAGTCAGCTTCGTTCCTTCAGTCCCTGCAATTGGAGAGTCATTAACACCAATCGTCACAGCCATTGTTGGAGGATCTACCGGAGTAGACTCTATCGGTACGGTCACAGATACATCTACAATGCTATCAGACACGGAAGCCTTCTCCAGCCCTGCAACAGCTATTATGTCACCTGCATCCGCCTCTTCAACGGGAACTCTTTTAAGCCCCGAAAAAGACAAAAGCTTCGTGAGCCTACCGCTCTCTATAACCTCACCAGCTAGATTCAACACCTTTACCTGGGAGTTTATCTTAGCCCTACCGCCATAAACCTTACCAGTAAGCACCCTCCCCAAAAACTTATCTGACTCCAACAACGTCAATAGCATGCTAAACGGCGCGTTTAAGTCATACTGTTTTGGCTTTATATGCTCCAATATTCCCTCAAATAGCGGCTCTAATCCCTTCTTCTCATCAGTCAGACTCTTAGAACACCACCCTTCTCTACCAGAAGCATATAGAACCGGAAAATCTAACTGCTCACTAGTAGCATCCAGATTGATAAAAAGCTCATAAACCTCATCAAGAACCTCACTTACGCGACTGTCTGGACGGTCTACCTTATTAACAACAACTATGGGCAACAATTTAGCCTTTAGCGCTTTTGAGAGCACAAATTTTGTTTGAGGCATAGGGCCTTCAGAGGCATCTACAAGCAACAATACCCCATCCGCCATAGACAGCACCCGCTCCACTTCACCACCGAAGTCAGCATGCCCAGGAGTATCGATAACATTGATCTTATGGTTCTTCCAAGTAATGGCAGTACACTTGGCCAAGATGGTTATACCACGCTCCCTCTCAAGATCATTGCTATCCATAACACGGTCCACAACATCTTGATTATCTCTAAAAGCACCACTCTGCCTTAGCATACTATCCAGCAACGTGGTCTTTCCGTGATCCACGTGCGCGACAATAGCTAAATTACGTATGGAATCGTAGCCACTCGACATTATTTATCTTCTCTAAAACGCAATGGGATAAATCTATATTATTAGCTAAAATAATCAAAGATAAAAACACACTTCTCGTAAGTTATCCCACCATACTACTAGCAGCAGATCTCTCAAAAAATGTGTACTTGAAGTCATCACTGTCGGGATCGTACCTAACTTCAACCTTGCCTCCGTGGACAAGTTTACCAAACAACATTTCAAAAGCTAGCTGCTTCTTCAGCTTCTGCGCCACAATACCTTGTATCTTCCTAACCCCGTAGTCTTCCCTCTGACCAAGTTTTGCGAGATAACTAAGCGATTCCTGATCAATATCGATGCTCACATCCTTATGAGCAAGCTGCTCTCTGAGCTCATCGATAAATTTCTCCACAACCTGTGCTATGACACAAGAATCCAGGTATGCAAACGGCACTATAGCATCAAGCCTGTTACAAAACTCTGGACCAAAAATCTTTTCAATGACCTTGCGTGCATTGTCAATCCGCGCGCTACTATCACGATTAAATCCTATGGGATTGCGGCTAAGCTCCATAGCACCAGCATTGGTAGTCAGTATTATAACAACATTACGGAAACTGACTTTTTTGCCATATGTATCGGTAATATAACCATAATCCATAATCTGCAGCAATATATTATATAAGCTGCTATGGGCTTTTTCTATCTCATCTAATAGCAGAACACTATACTGATTACGGGAAATGGCATCAGTTAGCAATCCACCCTGTTCGTATCCCACATAACCCGGAGGCGAACCTATCATCCTGGAAACTGTATGGGATTCTACGTACTCAGACATGTCAAATCTAATCAACTTCATGCCCATACACTTCGCGAACTGCCTCACTAGCTCCGTCTTCCCAACACCTGTAGGACCTGCAAATAAATAGCACGCCAAAGGCTTCTGCGAGCTTCTCATTCCAGCTTTCGCGATCCTTATAGCATCTACAACATTCGTTATAGCCTCATCCTGCCCGAAAATTACCTTCTTAAGATTATCCTCAAGATCCCGTACTTTTCGTATATCATCAGAGGCCAAAAGGTCGCTACACGGAACTTCAGTAATTTTAGAGATTATAGCCCCTATATCCTTACCAGTAACAATCCTACTAGACTCTGGAGAGCGTAACTTGCTATAAACACCTGCTTCGTCAAGTACATCCACTGCCTTATCTGGCAACATCCTTTCGCTTATATATCTATCAGACAACTCTGCAGCATACCTGATCGCTTGGTTTGTATATCGCACGTCGTGATATACTTCATAGTAGGATTTAATTCCACTCAATATTTGAACTGTTTCCTCTACAGTAGATTCTTCAACATTGATTTTTTGATATCTTCTGGCTAGGGCACGGTCCTTTTCAAAATTACTGTTGTACTCCTTATGAGTAGTAGCACCAATGCACCTGATAGTACCTCTAGCAAGCGCAGGTTTAAGAAGATTACTAGCATCTAAAGGGCTGCCACTGGTAGAACCAGCACCGATGATAGTATGAATCTCATCTATAAACAGCACCGCATTTTTCTTATTCTCTATAGCCCGAATAACAGCTTTAATTCTTTCTTCAAAGTCCCCTCTATACCTTGTTCCTGCTAACAAAGACCCCATATCCAAGGAATAAACTTCAACACATCGCAACTGTGAAACTATATTACCTTCTACTATTCTAAGCACTAACCCTTCTACTATAGCGGTTTTACCAACTCCAGAATCTCCAACATATAGAGGATTATTTTTCCTACGCCTCAATAAAACCTCTATTGTTCTTTCCTGTTCGTATTGACGGCCTATAACGTAATCTATTTTACCTTCCCTGGCCAAATCATTCAGGTTAACACAATACGCTTCAAGGCTGTCACCATCCTTCCTTATAGAGTCCTTGACTATATTTGGAAACGCAATAGAACCCCTCCTACTGGTAGCATCCGCATCTTTTATAATATCGTGCTGCTCATAGCCCTCATCGTGCATACTCTCGCCGCTAGACATGCAACTCACTACATCGATGTACTTAACGTTATGCTCGTTAAGAAAGGAAAAGCTATGGGATTCCTTTTCCAAAAACATCTCAGCCAGGACATTTACACCATTAATTTCATCTGCACCTGAAGCGTGAGCATGAACTACAGCTCTGTGTACTACCTTCTCAAAAACCCTGCTAGGCTTTACCTCCCCAATAATGTGCCCTGAGTATACAGACATTTCATATCGAAGAAAGTTCATGATCGTAAGCCTTAACCTATCTACTGAAACTCTGCACACGTACAACACACGACGCACATCAACATCATCAGTAAGCGCTAATAATAAGTGCTCGAGAGTCGCACATTCATGACGAAAATCGAATGCTATCGATATAGCGCGGTGCAAACTCGCTTCAAGATTTTTCGACAACACTAAACGCAACCCCTATTTCTCTTGTGCATCAGGGTATCAGGTAAGCATTAAAATATCTTGAAAACAACTTGGATTGCTTGCAAAAAAAGATGTAATCTATAACATTACGAAGCGCCGTATAGATCGGGGGTTTTAGATCGGTTATGTACATTATTTACAATTGTATATCAGAATTTTTAACCCTACTGATGCTGGAGATAATACTAGGTATTGATAACTTAATATTTATATCGATAATATGTGAAAAACTCCCTATAACCATGCGTGATAAAGCTAGAATATGCGGGATATTCATAGCTTTGGGAATGAGATTCTTAATGCTCTATGGAGCATCCCTCGTGCTATCAATCAACGAACAAATTATTTCTATCTTAAACATAACCCTATCATATCGAGATATCTTCATGATAGCGGGAGGTGCATTCTTGATATACAAAAGTGCAAAAGAAATATACTCTGAAGTCTTTCCTGAAGATTTACAGGAAATTCGCACATACTCAGGTATCCTCTGGGCAACATTACAGATTGTTGGCATTGATATAATGTTGTCCCTCGACTCAGTAATATCAGCAGTGGGCATTACAGCAAGAACATACTTAATATGGATAGTGTTTGTAATTTACGCCGTAATGGCGCTGTTTCTTTCTAAAAGCTTCAGCAACACAATATGCAAGTTCGGTAACTGCAAAATCATTGCGTTATTATTTATAGGAATGCTAGGCATCATATTGCTATTGGATGGGTTCAAGATATCGATTCCTCACGAATACTTATATACAACACTGATGTTCTCTCTTGCAGTAGAGGCTATCCAACTATTAAAACAACGTTTTAATTCGAAAATAGAATAGAAGCGGGTCTAGGAAAGATATTTCCTGCTTGCCCTTTTCCACAACAGAACTCTCGCAAGGATAGACAAAACTCTATCTACTTGCACAAAAACACAGTAGTCATCTCTGCATAACACGATAATTTAAAGGAAACTAACCCTCAAGTCGCGGCACCCTATTGCATCCAAGTATACACGCTAGAACAGCATACCCCATAATTCAATTTTGCTTACATCAGATAACGAAGCACACTAGTCATTCAACACCGCAAGCGCATCACTAATGCGCAAAAAATTCTCAAATTCTACATCTAACTTAAAATGCAGCCTGGGCACATATCTGAGTTTGAGATACTTAAAGACAGACTTCCTCACAACACTAGAAGAGGCATTTAAGGCACGCACTATCTCGTCCCCATCTACACCCTTACCATGAACTACAACGAAAATCGTTGCGTTACGAAGATCCTCCCCGACCTTCACTTCTGAAACAGATACCAGCGTACTAAGATCATAGAACTCCCTTAAAAACAACCCTGAAAGCGCCTTCTTAAGCACCGAGGAAACTTTGAGACTTCTATGCCCAACTGAATGATCAAAAACAATCACTCCACACCCCTCACGCGCTCTACAATCTCTAAAACCTTGATCACATCACCAGCAAGCACACCCTTTACGCCGTCCACAAGGAGACCACACTCTAATCCACGGTTAACTTCTTTAACATCCTCCTTGAACCTTCTCAGCACCTTCACGGTACCCTCACCAATGACAGCCTCACCTCTACAAACACGAACAGTAGCACCTCTCGTAACAGCACCCTCAGTTACATAACAACCAAGAACTGTCCCACTCTTTCCGGAAGAAAACATCTGCCTCACCGCAAGTAACCCAACTTGCATTTCCTGAACAATAGGCTTCAACTTACCAGACACCATGCTCCTCACATCATCTACCAAGTCGTATATGACTTGATAATGACGCACATCCACCTTCTTTAACCTAAGGAGATCACGAGCTTTCGCATCAACTCTAACATTAAAAGCCAAAATTACCGCCGAAGACACCTCAGCAAGCAACACATCTGACTTCGTTACATCCCCCATTTCCTTGTGTAAGACATTAAACTTCACTTCCTCATGCACTAACTGCTCCACAGCACAAGAAACAGCTTCCATCGAACCAGCAACATCTGCCTTAAGTATTAAATTAATTTCCTCCACCTTACTATCCATAGAAGCCATAATAGCCCCACTAAATGAAGACACAGCGCGATTCTCTTCACGCGCAGAATTAATCTCAGACCTATGCCACAACAAATCCCTAGCTTGCTTCTCCGAAGGCATAACAACCAAAGTGTCCCCCGCCTTAGGAATTGCATTCAATCCCAGAACCCTAACAGGCATAGCAGGTAAAGCTGAACTCACAACCCTATCAGCATCATCAAACATGCTACGAACCTTTCCATAAGAACTATCACCCGCAACTATCACATCGCCCTTTTTCAAGGTACCCTTTTGCACTATAACCGTAGCAATGACACCACAGCCCCTGTCAATCTTTGCCTCAATCACAACTCCTTGAGCCCTACACTCCCGCGGAGCACTCAATTCCAACATCTCAGCAAGAAGTAATATCGCAGACTGAAGCTTATCTATATTCTCCCCCGTCTTAGCCGACACAGGTACTATCATCACATCTCCACCAAGCTCTTCCGCAATAACCCCATATTGCAATAACTCATTCGTAATTCTACCAACGTCAGCATCACTCTTATCGATCTTGTTAACAGCTACCACCATAGCCACACCGGCAGCCTTAACATGATTTATAGACTCAACAGTTTGAGGCATGATTCCATCATCAGCAGCAACCACTAAAACTACGATATCTGTAACATTAGCCCCACGAGCACGCATATCAGCAAATGCCTCATGTCCCGGAGTGTCCAAAAAGGTAATCTTCTTACCATCTACATCTATCTGATAAGCACCTATATGCTGAGTTATTCCCCGAAATTCCTTCTCTACAACATTTGACTTACGCAACACATCAAGCAAAGACGTTTTCCCATGGTCAACATGCCCCATAACAGTCACAACCGGAGGACGCGACTCAGAAACAAAATTATCACCACATACGTCACTAAGCTCCTGCTCCATCTTGACTATGCTAACTACCCTAGGACGATGACCAAACTCCACAGCTATCTCACACGCTACCTCAGAATCAAGCCCAGTATCCATCCGCGCCTCAACACCAACATGAGATAGCATACGCAGCACATCCTGCGCCTTCTCAGCCATAGCCAACGCAAGATCACGAACCGTCATCTTGTCACTAATAACAACTTCTCTCGATACTCTACGCCCACTCTTTATATTATTGCTACTACGACGCTTATGAGTAGATGATGAAAACCTAGTAACACGCTTGTCTTCTAACCCACTAAGCGCATTCTCTATATCCAATTTTATATGCTTACTCGCCCCCCTAGAAGAGGCAACCTTCTTTATACTAACGCCCTCCTTTTCCTTATGACGCCCCGCAGCCCCATGAGCATACTTTTTGCCGCTCCTGTCATCATGACTACTCTTGTTACTATGCGAAGGAGTTGCCACGGGCGCAACCACCTCCTCAACATCAGGCACTGCAGCTTCCACCTCTTCCGTAGGCGGCACACCGCTTTCAACAGACACCTCCTTTACAGCTTCTTCAACTACAGCTGCCGCTGCAGCCAATTCCTCCTCTTCCTTAGCCTTTCGCGCAGCAGCTAACTCCTTCTCCTTAGCACTAATACTATCAGCCATATTTATGGCATTTATCCTAAATAACTGCTCTTGCGCAGTCAACCCACTAGCTGCCTTATTAAGGCCAGATTTTCGCTTATCATCGTGGGAAATATACTCTCCAGACCTGCGCTTCTTGCTCCGTACTTCAACTGTCGTAAAAGACTTTCTAGTAGAGGCACCCCTAGTCAAAGAAGGAGGCACTTTAAGCTTGTCACCAAGCTTAAGCGTCAAACGCTCCCGTTTACCCGAAGCACTACACTCCCCATCAACCTTTTCAACATCACTCATCTGCAGTACCCGGAAAAACTAAACCCACCCAACTCGTTTGCGTGATTCCAGAATGACGGAATCCACTTGCTCTTTACTTAACTTAGCCTTGGGAACAATATCATAAAATTCATCAGTACAAAGAGAAGCTATATCTTCAACGCTTCTCACGCCATTCTCACTTAACTTTACGATATCTTCTACCTGCAAGAACGGAAGTCGCATAACCTCTTCACTCACCGACATGCTTTCAAGCATCTCAATAGCTTCCTTACGCTTGCGTGCCAGACACTCAGCCGCCCTCGTCTTTAACTCTTGCGCTATCTCCTCGTTGAAGCCATCAACGGCCGCAATATCACTAACTTCAGCCCTATCTAGATCCTCAATACTAGAAAAACCCTCACTGACAAGAAGCTGCCCTATAATTTCCTCAACATCCAAATCCTCCACAAAGACCTTAGCACCACTACTTAACTCCTTAGCCTTCCTAGTAGATTCGGTTTCATCCCCAATTACATCAATACTCCAGCCAACCAATTCCGAAGCCAGCCTTATATTCTGCCCATACCTACCTATAGCCAAACTCACCTGACTCTCAGGCACTACCAGCTCTATCTTTTCTATATCTTCGTCGATAATAACCTTCACCACTTCCGCCGGCGCAATAGCACTGACTACAAACTTGGCAAGATCTGGAGAATACGGGATAACATCTATCTTCTCCCCGTTGAGCTCTGCAACTATATTCTGTATCCTAACCCCCCGAGCACCAATACACGCCCCAACCGGATCTACATTCTTATCAGAGGAATAGACCGCAACCTTAGACCTAGAACCAGCATCCCTAGCCAAGGCCTTGATGGTAACAATACCATCATACACCTCCGAAATCTCCTGCTTAAACAGAAGCTCCATAAATCTCTTACTGACCCTGGAAAGGAAAATTTGAGGCCCCGTAGCCTCCCTACGAACATCCTCTACATGCGCCTTAACCCTAGCATTAGGACGAAATACCTCACCCCTAATGGTGTTGTATACAGGAAGATACCCCTCGCTCCCGTTTAGATCCACAATAATATTATTGTACTCAACACGCTTCACAACCCCGTATACAAGATCACCAACTCGATCCTTAAACTCCTCGTATTGCCGCTTCCTCTCCTGCATCATTATGAGCTGCGCAACCTTCTGCTTTGCAATCTTCGCAGAATTGTAATCAATATCAATTGGCGGCAATGGCTCCAGTAGTATATCACCAACTTTAACCTGTTCTCCATCAGCCAACGCATCAGAGATTCTCACAAGCTTATACTTATTAATCTCCTCAGAAGATATACCACACTCCTCACTATCAAAAGTGAGGTCATCTTTCACCACCAGGACCTGCCTAGCTACCGATATTACCCCCGTCTTCCTATCAATAGAGACCTTAATCTTACTGTCCCCATACTTGACATGACTTACAACCTCAAGCGCTTGCTCTATAGCTTCTACGATTATACCAAGATCCAGACCCCTTTGCTCTGCAACATCCCTGGCAACTCTTATGAGCTCAAGATTATCAAAATTATACAAATTCACCATAAAACCCCTTGCACGAGTAGCAAACGCCTATCATAACACCATGCCATTAGCAACAGTGATCCATACTAGTCCGCCACGGGGATTCTACTTACGATACCAACCAGAGTCAAGTAATTTCTCCGTATCATGGACACCAAACCTCGCTTATCATTCAAGCCATAGAACAGAAAACGCCTTCTCTAACCCCCTATATTTAATCATGAATATGAAGCCATCTATGAGAACATAATCATAGCACCTCATGTGACGATTTTTGTCTCCCTACACACATTAAAACAGCAGGAGTAAAAAGCAACGTAATAGCAGTTGCAAATAATAGTCCCATGGACGTTGTCGTAGACAATTCAAACCACAACTGACTTGTAGGTGAATCGTATAGAATATTCCTGTCTATAAAGTCAACACTTAACCTCAACACCATAGGCACAAGACCCAACACCCCTGTTATTACCGTAAGAAAAATAGGCCTAAACCTCGAAAGAGCAGACTTTATTATCGCATCCCTGCGACTAAGCCCACTTTTGATGTTAGCGCAAAATGCATCTATAAGCAGTATATTGTTGTTCACGACCACCCCAGCGAGCACTATTATCCCCACTCCCCCCATTACTATTCCGAATACTTTACACGTAAGCAAAAATCCCAAGAATACACAGGTGGTAGATAAAAATACCGCTGTCATAACTACCATAACGTAGTACCAACTGTTGAACTCAGCTATCAACACAAGGGTAATCATTAGTAAAATTAAAAAAAACGACTTGATCAAAAATGTCTTAGATTCTTCCTGATCTTCAACATCTCCCAGAAAGTCAACTTCCACTCTTGGGTCTACTTCCCTGCTTAGAACCTCTTTCACATACCCCAGTCTATCAGCTATAGAATATCCAGGTGCAACGTCAGAAGAAATCGTTATTGCACGCAAACCGTCAATGCGGTTTATTGTTCCCGTACTATTCCTTGCTTTTCTACTAATAAACGAAGAAACAGGTCTAGGGCCGTACATAGTGTTGATGAAGAAATTATCTAAGTATTTTAGCGATCTGTGTTTCTCCTGAAAGCGCGCTATTATGTCAACCCCATCTGTGGAATCCTTAGGATAATATGTGCCTGCTAATAATCCGTCAGTCAGCATTTTGATGTACTGCCCTATCATTGAAACACTCACTGCATCAACATCTGCTTTCTTCCTATCCACCATCATGACCCATTCCATGCCGGAAAGTGAGTTGTCACTGGATACTCCCTTAAAACCTTGTGATGCAGACATTTCTTTTTTTAACACCAAAGCAGCTTTTTGCACCAAAGCAGGATCATCTGCCCTTAAACTGATTTCTAACTGCTTCCCTACACTAGGCTTCATACTGTATTGCTCAATATCAAAAAACACCCCCTTCATATCTTTTAAAAGAGTCTCAATATTCCGCAGCACTTCAGAAGACTTTGCCCTCAAATACCAATTCACAAATTCCACTTGTATCACACCTAGTTCCCCGCTACTGCTAGAGACCTTGCTATCGCTCAACCGCGTATAGAGGTACTTAATCCCTGCAACTTCACTAATTCTCCCCTCTACCTCCTTCATAAGAAGATCCTTTTCCATTAAGGACAAATTACTATCGCTCTTCACTGTTATAGTAGCCTGATCAGGCTCTATATCTGGAAAAAACTCACCCCCAGGCCCTAGAGTAAAATACGCTACAGTAGAGAAAATTAGTACACTTGATATAATGGAAACAAACTTTATCGGATGATCAAGCACTACACCGAGCACCTGCGTATAAAAGCGCGCTCCCTTTCCAAGATTCTCAATATCTATATCTTCAATTGCATTAACTTGCGCCAGCTCCCCAGGTGATGTTGCCGAACCCTTCCCAAACATGGCTCCTAATACCGGCGTAAAAATCAGGGCAGTTATCCATGAGCCCACCAATGCTGATATGGACACCACAGGAATATACTTCATAAACTCACCAGTAAATCCTGGCCAAAATAACAAAGGAATAAATACGGAGAGCCTTATCATGGTAGAAGTAGCCACAGGCCAAAACATCGCTGTAGCTGCCAGACGATACGCTTCCAATCTACTAAAACCGTGCGCCATTTTTCTATCTGCATACTCACTAACAACTATTGCATCGTCCACCAGCAGGCCTATGACCATTATCAGTGTGAACAAGATTACAATATTTATTGTATAGCCCATGAGATACACTACTGTTATGCTAAACAGTACTGAGACTGGAATAGCCACTGCTATTAAAATTGCAGTTCTTATTCCCATAAATATCATCATGACTACTGAGACAAGGATAACTGAAAACACTAAAGTATTTTCAAGCTCCCGAAGCGCAGTCTTCACCTCCTCTGATTGATCTTGCAAAAACAACAACGAGACATCCTTAGGTAAAAACCTTGCTGCACTATCACAAATGTATTCAATATGCTTGACCACTTCAGTGATATTACTTCCTTCTCTCTTAGCAACTTTTAAGACAACAGCTGGTTTCCCGTTAACTCGAACCAACTCATGATTATCTTTCCTAGCAAATCTAACTGTAGCAACGTCTCTTACCGTAACGAATTGATCTTCCCCGGCCTTGAGAACAAGATCCATAATCTTCTTGTAGCTATCTAGTTCGCCTTCTAGCTTTACTTTATGACTACCAACATCAGACTCCAGCATCCCGTATTCAACAAAAGCATAACTAGAAGAGAGAGCACGCTGTATATCCTGAATCTGTATACCGTGATAATTAACTAATTCTGGTGAAAAATTCAGCTCAAGAACGTATTCGTGTAACCCTTCCGTCTCGACGCTTAGTACATCTCTTAGTGGTTCAATTTTGGACTTTAATTCACGAGCAACTTTTGATAGCACAACAGCTTCTATATCACCTACAATAGCCAGATGTAATATCGGCATTGAACCTAAATCCATCTCCTGCACCGTAAGCGAGGTAAGCTGTTGCGGCAACTTTGTACGAATCACATCCAACTGATTCCTAACGTCCTCCATAGCAATGCGCATGTTAGTATCATGATTAAACTTCAAAGCCACACTAACATGACCGTCTCTCACTTCTGATATCACCTTCTTAATACCAGAAACAACTCTAAGCTCTTTTTCCATTGGAATAGCCAACAATTTCTCCGCACTTTCTGCGGATATACCATTAACAACAGCACGTACTGAAATTACAGGTATCTTAATAGTAGGAGTTCTTTCCTGTGGAAGCATCCAGTACGAATACATCCCTAATATCGCTATGCATAACAACAGAAATAGTGTAAATCTATTATTCTTTAGGAAATAATCCGCTATAACATTCATATCATTAACTTTGTATAGTCTTTTATGATCTAGCAAACAAAACCTACATGCCGAGTCTACAATCCATGCAATAGCATTGTCATCTTCTTCTTACTACGAGATAAATACCTAAGAAATTGCGTCACGCATTACCAGCCATATCTCTGTACCACTATTTTCAGTGTCGCTCAAGTTAATAACCGCGCGCTGATTGGGTACTTGTACATAAAACGTACCGCGTGACAGTTCTCGATTTAAATGTTAAGCACAATAGCAGACTTATCTTTTCTCGATATATCTACATGCAATAATAGAGGCTTCATATAATAAAAGCATCGGAACAGCCAAGCCTATCTGACTAAGTACATCTGGAGGGGTCAGTATAGCCGCAACAATAAATATAACCACTATCGCTATCCTCCTCTTCGAAACCAAGCTCTGCGCAGATATAACGCCCACACGAGCAAGTAATGTCAAAATCACTGGTAACTGAAACGCTAACCCAAATGCGAACATAAGCTGCAGTACCAAATCCAAATACTCACTTACCGAAGGCATAAACTCTATGGGGACTCCTACTGAGGAGTCTCGATTTTCAAATTTTATAAAAAACTTCCATGCTAACGGAAATATATAATAATATACACCTGCAGCACCTGTCACAAAAAGCACCGGAGCCGCTATAAGATAAGGTATCAGAATACATTTTTCTGCCTTATATAAACCTGGAGCAAGAAACATATAAAACTGCCAAGCAAACATAGGAAAGGAACAAAACAGAGCCGCCATCGCTCCCACCTTTAGGTATACGAAAAACGCCTCAGTAAGATCTGTATAAATCAGCGAAAAATCCTCATTATCCCCCTCAAGATCCACAAGAGGAACAAGCAAGAACTCGTATATCTTCTCAGAAAAAAAGTAACAAGCGATGAATACCAGCACAAAAAACGCAATAGAAAACAGTACTCGTCTCCTAAGCTCTTTCAAGTGATCAGCCAGTGACATCGTTCCCTTATTCATGAAAATAGAACCCTAGAAGTGATACTGCAAAACGAGTAGGGATGACAACGTAAAACACCCTAAAAATTCTTACCTCATTACATAATTCAAGCAATAACTCTCCCCTCGCTACCTAACGAGCCAAACTCCAAAAAACTAGTACACAGTAATTTTACACTTTATCCCCAGGCAATTAGCTATAATTCTTCGCAATGTAAGACTCAATAATCTCCAAAAACTGCTCCAATATGTCAGCGCCTTGAATAGTACATAACTTGCTGCCATCTTCGTAAACCGCCGCTACTTCTCGCTCTCCTTTACCAGGCATACTCAGCCCTAGATTAGCATGTTTACTCTCACCAGGTCCATTAACAACACAGCCCATAACCGCAACTGTCATATTTACAACTCCTGGATACTTCTTTTTCCAAGTCTCCATGTTACTCTCCATATACTTGTTCACTCCGGAAACAAGCTTCTGAAAAACGTCGAAATTTGTACGATTACAACCCGGACAAGAAGTAGTCTGCGCTGTAAAATATCTTAATCCTAATGACTGCAAAATCTCCTTACATACCTTTACTTCCTCAGTTCTACCCTCCCTAGTAAGAGAAGTAAGCGATACCCTCACAGTATCACCTATACCCATAATCAAAAGATGAGCTATACCTGCAACACTGCTAACGATCCCCTTCAACCCAACTCCCGCTTCAGTTAAACCAAGATGCAATGCATGATTACTTTGCCCAGCTAAATCAGTATATACCGCCACTAAATCTCTTACTTTGCTGACTTTACACGAAAGTACTATTTTATTAGAAGGCAAACCTATCCTTTCCGCCTTCTTCGCACTCGTAATGGCAGAAAGCACCAAAGCCTTTGCCTTAACAACATCCGCAGATTCAGGCACCGGAAGATTAGCATTATCGTCCATGAGCTTCCCAACGAGAACTTTGTCTAAACTACCCCAGTTTACCCCTATCCTCACCGGAATATCGTGCTTTATCGCGAATTCTATAACCTCTTCAAAGTTCCTATCCCTCTTATCACCAAAACCTATATTACCTGGATTGATTCTTATTTTCCCCAACGCAGCAGCACACATTGGATAATCCCTAAGAAGCCTAGCAACTTCATATTGACCGCATCCAACGATCATCTTCTCATCGAACCCATGCTTTACCAGCACATCAACCATGTCAGGAATTACTTTTATAGATTCATCAGAATTTATAGCTACCCTAACTAACTCAGACCCCTCTCTGGCGTGAGCTAGCACTTCCTGCATGTCCCGACTAAAACTTCCGGAACCCCCAAGAGCCATAGATTGCACCACTACCGGATGCCCACCACCAATTGTTACCTTACCAACCTTTACAGCTTGACTTACTCTCATACCCTCATATTTTGCGCTATAAAATAACCCACCCCGTCACAGATACTCAAAAACTGCAAGGAGCTCCCATTAATAGATAGCGCTTCTACACTAAAAACCAAGAGCGCTGCTCTACCCGCAACCTATAAACACCACGAATACAGCAACACTTCTCACACATGAAACAGCGAACCTACCTTAGGCTCATGAAATCACCAAGGTCATAATATATGGAACGACTATCTGGCAAAGACATAGGAATACGATATCCATCACCACCCTTATCTATTCCTTTGTACCCACCTTCTTTACCTTCATCAAAAAAAGTTGAATCATCATCCTCACTTGATAAGTCATCTGCTACGCCTTTACCAGCACTAGGAGACGTAGTAGCATCGCCATATGCCCCCACAATATCGCTAGCCCCTTCATCGCCATCATCCGGCATATAGTCACCTTCTTCTCCACCTGTCACAGAATCTACGTCAGAATCAGCCGCTAAATCCTCAGAAGAATCAGGAACTCCCTCGTCATCACCCACTTCTACGGAATCCTGATATACATCAAAATCTTCTTCTGCACGCTCTTCTTTCCTGAACACAGGAGAACTTTCGGATTCATAATCCTCACTGCGACTATCATCAAATGCCCCAAACCCTTCTACAACATCATATTCTTCCCACCACGGGTAAATATCATTATCTTCAACTACATCACCCTTATCGGTGCCAACATCATCGAAAGAACCATACTTCGCAACATTCTCCTCATATTTGCTAGAAGCACCTCCCTCTCCGTAGACAGCAACCTCCTCATCATTTCCACGCTCTAGATTCAAGTCATCACTAGGGCAATCATCTCCAGCATTGCAATCAACTTTTACCTCTATTCCCTCTTGATTCTCAGCAACGCCATCTTTTGGCAATTCACTACTTATCACATCAAGAGCAGGGCTTTGTCCCTCTTCCACCTCTACGGGATGAGACAATCTTTTGTGTTCCCCATGAGATTTGTGAGCACCAGTAGGACAATCGCAATCATCCTCACAGTCACAATCAACTTTTACCTCTATTCCCTCTTGATTCTCAGCAACGCCATCTTTTGGCAATTCACTACTTATCACATCAAGAGCAGGGCTTTGTCCCTCTTCCACCTCTACGGGATGAGACAATCTTTTGTGTTCCCCATGAGATTTGTGAGCACCAGTAGGACAATCGCAATCATCCTCACAGTCACAATCAACTTTTACCTCTATTCCCTCTTGATTCTCAGCAACGCCATCTTTTGGCAATTCACCGCTAACCGCGTCAAGTACAGAACTTTGCTCTTCTATATTAGGAATATTAGGAAACTCATCTTCTTTGTAGCGCTTTTCCTCTTTCCCAGAAATAACCCCACTCTTACTCAGATCAACATCGATAAAGCGTGCTCCCCTCACACGAGAAAGGTCGATACCCTCGCTGTTAACCATCCCACCTTTCCTTCGCTCACCAGCACTGTACATTACACCATATCTTTGCAACTTATCGATAATCTTGCCTTTTTCCTCATCACTTATCTGGCGACGCCCACTTTCCTGCTGCAAATCCCTGCCACGACTCCGCTTTTTAATACTCTCTTGTTCACGCAGAGCATCTTCTCTACGCTTCTCGTATATCTCGTAAGATTGAGCAAAATTCTCATCATCATCGAAATAATCCCCACCAGGATTATACGGAGGAGCATAATTTCTACTCATCTCAAAGGCATACTTGCCTCCACAAGAAGAGAGAATCAATAAAACTACTACAGACAGTACAAATCTCAACATGTAACTAACCGATGAAGCCGATATATAAAAGAACAACACATCTATAAAACCAAGCCCAACAGAACATATGCACCCGAAAGTCTAGTGTGCATCACTGCTTTAGAATAAATAACACCATTAAGCAATCCAATACAACACTTATCGCATTTAAAGTATCACCCAAGATGTCAAACCATCTTCTCCTATCGAAAAAGCTCAATTATTAACCATTACTTATAACCTTTCTCGCTATACACCTACCTAATAAATCATATTCCATTATATCTGCTAGAGAAGAGACTTTCCCATAAGAAACCTTGTCCATAACACGCAAAACAATATTAACTATCTCTAAAAAAGTAATTTCGGAATTTAAAAATGACTCCACCGCGACCTCATTTGCAGCATTAAACACTATACTTGCAGAGTGACATTCAGAAGACTTTAAAATATTAAATACAGCCTTCAGTGCTGGAAACCTCTCAAAATCAGGCTTAGTAAAGGTCAACTTGCCATACGAAATTAAATCCACCTCCCTTACAGATACCTCCTTCCTATCAGGCCAATATAACGCATGCAGTATTGGAATACTCATATCCGGTAAAGACATCAGCGCAGTAGAAGTTCCATCTTGATAAAACGCCAAAGCATGAACTATTGATTCCGGATGAATAACAACGTCTATTTTTTCATGTCCAAGCTCAAAAAGATAACTAGCTTCTAATACTTCCAAAGCTTTATTCATCATCGTTGCACTATCCACAGAGATTTTCTTACCCATTTTCCAAACTGGATGAACTAGTGCATCTTTTATTGTTACACTTTTTAACTGATCATGAGACCAATGCAAAAAAGGCCCTCCTGAAGCCGTAATTGTAATCTTATAAGGATTATCCCCCTGAGACAATAGACGAAAAATTGCATTATGCTCTGAATCCACAGGAACAATCCTAGTTCCACTTTTACAAGCAGTATCCCTTAGAAGAACTCCCCCACAAACTACACTCTCCTTGCTAGCTAAAGCAATGGTACCTATACCACTTTCTATCAGCCGCATTACCGCACCTAAAGCCACAATACCAGTGATAGCCATTACAGCAGTATCAACACTAAGCGCAGCTGCCTCAAGAACGGCCTCCTTACCAGCAGCAACCCTTATACTTGAACCATATAAAGATCTTTTTAGCTCCTCATATTGAGTATCATCAGCAATAACTGCCATTTCAGCATTCAGTAACCTAGCTTGCTGCGCTAACAAACTCACGTTACTACCAGCTACAAGCGCAGCAACCTTAAAATCCTCTGCATTACCCGATAAAATACCTACAGTAGCCTTACCTATAAATCCTGTAGAACCGAAAACTGATACCTTCTTCACACGCCTCTACCATATTCAAAAAACTCCACTACTAACTCTTACAACATATGATATTCCTACTGCTTACTTGCTTATGCAGAGATTGACTCAGAGTAGCTATATGATACGCTCCCTTAGAAGCACAACTACAAGACTAAGTATTACAGCAACAAACGTCATAACCGACAAAGCAACATTCCTGCGTATAACAGGATATTCCCCTGTCGGAACGTCAAAATAAACCACCTTGGCTATGCGAAAACAATAAAAACACGGTATAATACTAGTAAGGCATAGGAATACAACACATGCGAGCGTGGGCACTCCAAACGCATCAACGCCAGCTATCGCCTTAAGTAATGTATACTTAGCAAAAAAACCTGAAAACGGAGGCAACCCCGCCGACGCAAACATTGCTGTAACAAACGCAAATGCCAAAAATGGATTTTTTGTAGCTAAACCAGAAACATCTGTTATTTCAAACCCCTCGTCATCATACCTAAGCAGCACCGTGAAAATCCATACATTAATGAGCAGATATGTCACTACATAAAACAGCACAGGCTTAAAAGTAACAACGTATCCAGTACTCATGCCGGCTAATACATAACCAATATGACCAATATTCGCATACGCAAACAGCCTCTTAATATTTTTCTGCTGCATAGCAGAAAACTCACCCACCACCATTGATAATGCAGCCATCAATAACATGCTCCATACAAAACCCGTAGTGGGCATAACAACATCCTGCATTAGTCCTGTAAAGGCTAATATCATAGCTGTTTTCGTAACTATAGTAAAAAACACAACAGCAACAGTTGGCGCACCTTCATACGTATCGGGAATCCACATATGAAACGGAACAGCACCAAGTTTGAATAATAATCCCACCAATACTAAAGCACAGCCAAAAGTGGCACCTAGAGATTCCCCTCCCCCCAGCACATTAGAAACAACATCAAGACTAAATTCCGAAGCATACCCATATACCAAGGAAATACCATATAGCATTATGCACGACGAGAGAGCACCTAGAACGAAAAACTTGATAGCAGCTTCTGACGCCTTTATGGAACTACGATTAAAGCATACCAATATGTAAGAAGCAAAGCCTATAAGCTCAAAAGAGAGATAAAAGGACAAGAAATGATGCGCTTCGACAAGAGTCAAAGTTCCCAGAAAAGCAAAAAGCATCAAAACAGCAAACTCATAGCGGTAACTACGCTTCGCAAAGGAAAATAACAAGAAAGCAAAAAGCCCCGATACGGCAACTATCGCCCTAGCAAGACAGGTATGCGCAGTACGCACCACAAAACCACCAAAAAGTGATACCTCTTCTCCAGAAAAATATATTAACTCCTTACACGCCAACACAGCAGCTACAGCAACAGAGACAAGCGATATACTCCTCACTCGCCGCTCACTATTAAACATACCCAATACTAGTAGCGCCAGAGCAGAACCCAATACAATAATCTCAGGCACTATGTATAGAAAATCACTCAAATACACATCACCCCCAAGACAATTGAAACTTTTGTAATTCTGGCAAAATAGCACCTATCCAAGGCTTTAGAAATGTTATCACGGAAGCAGGATATATACCAAGGAATAGAACAAGAGCCGCCAATATCCCCAAAATAACAAATTCAACAGCGTTAATGTCACTATCTATATTCTTAGTACCTTCAGGGCTACTTCCCCATATCACTTCACGACATAAACGTAACATGTAAGCAGCGCTCAACACCACTCCAACCGCGAAACAAACCGCAGTAAACCTAAATGCCTGAAAAATTCCCAATATGGATAGGAACTCCCCGATAAAACCTGAGGTTCCCGGCAGACCAGCCGAAGCCATGCTAAAGAATATCATCATAAATGCAAGCTTAGGCATTGACGCAGCTATACCACCACACTTAGACATATCCATAGTACCAGTACGGCTATATATCATACCAACACATAAAAATAGCGCAGCCGAAATAAGACCATGGCTGAGCATTTGAAAAATTGCACCAATAATCCCACTCTCATTTAGTGAAAATATACCAGCAGCAACAAAGCTCATATGCGCTACAGAAGAGTACGCAACTAGAGTCTTCATATTCCTCTGAGCAAAAGCCACCAACGACGAGTAAACTAGTGAAATCGCACTCAAATAAACCACAAACCCAGAGAGCTTCCAGCTGATTTCAGGAAGTGCACTGAGGCAAAATCTTATAAACCCGTACCCCCCCATTTTGATAAGCAACCCAGCTAGCAATACAGAACCCAGAGTGGGGGCCTGCACATGGGCCTTAGGCAACCAAGTATGACAAGGAACCATAGGAAGCTTTACCGCAAATGCAAAAAAGCAGGCAATCCAGAGCGCTATTCTAATGCCTATAGGCAAAGCTAGCATAACAGAAATATCCGCGTAAAAAGACTCAAATATCCCAAGAGAAAAAACTCGCGAATACACTAGCCCTATCAGAAATAACAGGGACGCCGCTCCTGTATAGATTAAAAACTTAAACGCAGCACTAATTCGATCTCCATGGCCCCACTTACCTATTATGAAGAACATTGGGATAAGCGAAGCTTCAAAAAATACATAAAACATCAGAGAAGTGTGCACAGAGAAGACGCCAAGAACTGTCGCCTCTAGCAATAATAACAGTGCGAAAAAGGAGCCTTCTGATTCTTGATCGACACAACAGGCACTACTGAATACTCCACATAACGCACATAAAAAGAAGAGAAATGTCGATAGTATTATCATTAATAACGATAACCTATCTACCGCAAATACCTCTCCTATCCATGTACAATCTCTTAATACTGGAAGCCCGTTGCCATAGAAAGATAGCAGAACCGCGATACTCGCTATGAACGTTGCAAAAGTAATTGAAATAAATAACCCACCCCTCAACTTAGAAGAAGAGCTTCTCAAAAAAGCAATAAGGCACCCCCCTAAAATGGGGATAAGAATCATAAAAGGGATCACTGTGTTTTAAAACCATATACCACTAACAGCGCAGCAGATACCACTCCAAGCAGCATTACAAGAGCATAGCCAACTACACGTCCACTCTGTATTCTTACACCATGCTGAGCAGACATTACAACCGCTTTAGTAATACCACCTAAGATAAAATAATCAATCACTTTTTGGTCAACAGCACACCAAAGCAACCTGGATATTTCCCGCATTGGAATTACGAAAACAACCTCATATATCTCATCAAAATAAAACCTATTCTTCACTACATTCTTTAATGCACTAGGAATACAGTAAATTAAACTCTTATAACGACAAAAGAGATAACATAACAGCAAGCCCAGCACGACCATGACCGTAGGAATAAATTCTATGATCTTGCTTATCTCTCCTTCATGCGCATGCACACTCAAGCTATCAAACCAAAATGCACCCTCTGCAATCCCTAACACATTCTTGAATACCATACCGGAAAATACAGCACCCACCGTGAGAACTAAGAGTGGAACCAACATAATTTTCGAAGACTCATGTATGGAAGGAATCCTTTCGGAACGAGAATTATGAAACACCTTTATCATTAACCGACATGAATAAGCAGATGTCAAACATGCTACCAAATTCGTGATAACAAACCCAACTACATGCCCATAACTACTCTCTATAATGAGATCCTTTGAGTAGTATCCTGCCAACGGGAAAACACCCATAAGAGCCAGAGAACCTATCCACATCAAAACATAGGTAAAAGGTATATCTCTCCAGCAATTCCTACTCATATACGCAATTCTCTGCTCTCCATTATTGGAATGTATCACGTTACCTGCCAAGAGAAACAATAGCGACTTGAAAAATGCATGGGTTAATAGATGAAATATAGCTAGATGATAGCTAGAAGTTCCACATGCCACAAACATGTATCCAAGTTGGCTACACGTAGAATAAGCAACTATTTTCTTGATATCTTCTTGCAGTATAGCAACTACAGCCGCAAACAAACACGTCGCTAGTCCCACTACCAATATGACTTCCTGCCCTATTGGCGATAACTCTACAATGGGAGAACTCCTCGCTATAAGAAAAACCCCCGCCGTGACCATTGTAGCAGCATGTATAAGTGCAGACGCAGGAGTAGGCCCTTCCATCGCATCAGGAAGCCACACATGTAACCCTAATTGCGCAGATTTACCCATACATCCCACAAACAGCAGAATAACTGCTAAATCCTTCAGTGGAACCTGATAGCCCCAAACATCGACCATTCCCAAATCCCAACCATCAGCAATCTTCGCAAAGATTTCATCAAAATTTAAGGTATGGAAAGAATAAAAAACAACTAGAATCCCACAAAGGAAGAACAAATCCCCCACTCTATTTACCACGAATGCCTTCATCGCAGCTTTAGACGCAGAATCCTTACCGAACCAAAAGCCTATCAGAAGATAAGAGCACAAACCAACTCCTTCCCAGCCAAAGAATAGCTGCATGAAATTGCCGCTCGTTACCAAAGCCATCATGAAAAAGGTAAACATAGAGAGGTATGCTAAAAATCGCACAGCACCCTCATCCTTGTGCATATATCCAACAGAGTACAAGTGCACGATAAACGAGACGGTAGTTACTACAATCATCATCACAGTAGTCAACTTATCAATATAAATTGACCAGCGCACCGATACGCCACCCACTTCCAACCAAGAAAGCAGATCTACCGCATAACTCTGCTTGGTGGCTAAAAACAAATACCACGACAAAATAGCCGACTTGCCAATAAATGAGCAAGCCACTAAATGAGAGACAAACCTTCTATGCTTTAACAAATACCCAAATAGAGCACCCAAAAGCGGAAGCACTACACATAGAAACTCTATACTGAACATAACAGCCACTATAGCAAAATTACATACTCACAAACATGAGCCACACTCACATACAAGAACTACAAGCGCACTTAACACAAGAGCAACAGACAGCATATCACCACTCTGGCGCCATATCACATCTTTAGCAAATTATCCCCGCCAAGGTCTATGTTCCCAGCATTACGAAAATGAGCCAACATTATAGCCAACCCTATAGCAGATTCTGCAGCAGCAACGGTAAGTACAAATACCACAAAAATTTGGCCTTGCATATCTCCACTATACGAAGAAAACGCAGCAAAGTTCAAATTTACGGATAGCAACATGAGCTCTAAGGAGAGTAGAACGTTTATGACACTTCTACTATTAATCACAATCCCACAAACCCCAATAGCGAACAAAACAGCCGCAAGTGCCAGAAAATGACTCAACGTTATGCCAGAATTGATTAAAAAATCCATGCGTTACACCCCGCGCTATCTCCAAAAATACACAACCCGAAAATTAATCAATATCTTCAATACCTTTACCAACCGCAGGAGAGCATAACTCCACCTTTGAAGAACGATCAACTTGTGCATATACATTCTGCTTGCGCGATCTCACAGCCTTTGACCTCACCGTCAAAACCAAAGCCCCTATAGAAGCAACTAAAAGTAAAATCCCCGACATTTGAAATGCGTAAAAGTATTTCGTGTACATCTGAGATCCAATCAGAAACACATTTCCAATAGCACTAGCTCCTGCCTCACCCATATCCCTAATAAAAGCAGCTTTGGTATGGAAAATTGCATACGTCGCACATCCAAAAAGCGCCGTAGCAAGCGCAACACATATAGGATAATACCTAACAAACCCATGGGAGGACTTGACGAAGTCCATATCTAGCATCATCACCACAAATAAAAACAAAACCGCTACTGCCCCCACATACACAACAACCAGCAGCATAGCCACCAGTTCCGCACCAAGCAGGATAAACAGAACAGTAGATATAAAAAACGTCAAGATTAGGCTAAGAACTGCATATACTGGGTTAGAAGATATCACAACTGCCACTGCGGAAAACACTACCATCCCAGCAAAGCAGAAAAATAAGAACCCAACCATTTAGCAGAACCTACAACCACCGGGATGATAATATAACAGTTTAAGTGATCAAGTCAATTTACTGTGTATCCCAAAAAAGCATCAGTAGCATTGAGAATCTCAAAATTTGTATTCCATCGTCTAAAAATCGTTAACTCTTCTTTCTAACATCAGTTTACATGCTGAGCTTTTACTACTACCATATGCCTCTCCAGAAAGCTGGATTACTTCTATCACGCCTAGCAAAGGTTCCTAAAACTAACAAACACTTCTAAAAATCGAAGTTGTTTACAGCACACAATAAACATAGCTTTTGTAAGGCCAACTTTCACCTCTAGTGCCCAAAATCAAACGCGATAGCTTATACTGAATAGCGAAAAAGGCTCTCCTGACCATCTACGTATCATACTTCTTACACAACAATTCCCTGAAAAGTAATGCAACATGCACAAAGATACAAATTGGGAGAAGCACCTTCAGGGCACCACAACCTAATCAAGATGCTGTACTTGATATGATATACATGCCGCGACTACAATGCAGATCGCACATAAAGAACTACTGTGCCTTTCTATACTTCCGCCACTACCCATACAATTCATCGCCCTCTATCTTGGCTCTAGAACGTAGACACTGCCCAACATCTGCCACACGTAATCGGTTAGGCATTACATTTCAATGCAGCCCCTAAGCACTACTACGTAATCAAGCCAAACGTTGCGCCTTAGAATTTCTTATCCTATCCTCTACAACAGATCTAAAATGACGAAATAGACCCTGTATAGGCCATACTGCAGCATCTGCCAACGCACAAATTGTATGACCCTCTATCTGAGAGGCAACATCTAGCAGCTTATCTATCTCACTCTCCTCTGCCGTTCCATCAAGCATTTTTCGCATCATTCTCCACATCCAACCAGTACCCTCTCTACAAGGGCTGCATTGACCACACGATTCGTGCATATAAAAACTCGAAATCCTCTCTATAGCTTCGATGAGATCAGTAGACTTATCCATAACTATCAGGCCAGCAGTCCCTAATCCAGACTTGGCAGCCCGCAAAGAATCAAAATCCATAGTTATATCGTCGCATATGTGCTTCGGCAACATCGGAACAGAAGACCCCCCAGGAATCACAGCAAGCAAATTATCCCAACCTCCTATTACGCCTCCTGCATACTTCTCAATGAGTTCTCTCATAGGAATTCCCAATTCCTCCTCGACATTGCAAGGCTTGTTCACATGACCAGATATACAAAAAACCTTCGTCCCAGTATTATTAGGTATACCTAGCGAAGAGAACCACCCCGAGCCTCTTCTTAATATATCTCCCACTACAGCAATAGTCTCAACATTATTCACAGTAGTAGGCGACCCATATAATCCCACAGCTGCCGGAAATGGAGGCTTCAATCTAGGCATGCCCTTTCTACCTTCTATAGACTCAATCTGCGCACTCTCCTCCCCGCAAATGTATGCCCCTGCTCCCCTATGAATAAAAACGTTCAAGTTATAACCAGAACCACATGCATTTTCTCCTAATAATCCATCTGCATAAGCTTCCTCTAAGGCCCTGAAAAGAACGGTGTACTCATTATAAAATTCGCCCCTAATGTAAATGTAAGCCGTAGTCACACCCATAGCAAACCCTGCAATAAGTATGCCTTCTAGAATTTTATGCGGATCATATCTAATTATGTCCCTGTCCTTACACGTACCAGGCTCGGACTCATCAGCGTTTACCACAAGATACGCAGAAGAACCCTCCTGCAAGGCTTTCGGCATAAAACTCCACTTTAGCCCTGTGGGAAACCCTGCTCCTCCCCTCCCTCTGAGGCCTGAGTCCTTAATTTCTTGGATGATTTTATCACGCCCTAGTGCCAGCAACTCTTTAGTGTTAAACCACGTGCCACGGCTTTTTGCCGCCGCTAAATAAGGGCTTTCTTTTCCGGATAGATTAGTAAATATAGAATCCTCGTCTCTCACAACACCCTCACTAAGACCATGTCTATATTACTAAAGTACAGAAATAACTCAAATTCTTAAGTTCGCAACTTACTTAAACGAACACTGCATACCAAGCCTGGAAGCAACTTCACAAACACCATACTTCCATCCATATCCTATACGCAAAATATCGTCTACCCTGGATATTATCGTAGCACCATATAACCCTGATATGTACTCTACGTACGCCAAAAATCTACTCCATACTGCGTTAGCAAATGCCTCACACTTCTTGTCTAAAAGGCGTTCATGTAAAAACATATCTTTTTTCAGCCCCCTGTAGAGCCCACTACGTAGATCTATTACCTGATCCATAGCACCATAACGCATGTGATACGTGCGGTAAAAGCCACCTCTTCCATTGATACCAGTCAAGCCATCAGAAATCATACCATAAATGACCTCTGGTAATTTTTGCCGCAGTTCAAGTGTTGGATCATTTTTCTCTAAACAACCTAGCAGCCTCCCTAGAGAGGAAACAAAACAATCCAACCCCATTTGGTCAAGGATTGAAAAAACCCCAGGTAACGGCACTCCCGTATTATCGTTTGTCACAATGTGATCAGCAACCTCTATATCAAGGCCATATTCCAAAGCCGCAGAAAGACAGTTCACCGACCAAAAATATCCTATATGATCAAACAGAGGCTTTTCTTCCCCTGAATAAGTCAAAAAACGTAATTTATCAGCCTGAAACTCGCTCAGAACACTCCTACAAGAAGAAGCATTGTCATCACACAAAACACACTCAAACACAGGAACAGGTTGAAAAAATGTTGGAAGATGGACAGGAACAAGCCTTGACAATACGTCATCAGAAACCAATTTGCGAAGCGCGTAGCGCTCCTCCAATGACATCCCTAAAGACAATAACGGCACCACGATGTTGCGAACATCATCTCTGCTGTAGAATCCAACCCTTCTATCCTGATCCTGCATTAACTCGAGAACACAACACACGCCCCCAAGAACGTCAACCTCAGAACTTGAGCCGCAGACCTTCACACGACTATCAATAGATTGTCCAGTGAGCACATCATCGCAGTACAGCACCACATCAACACCAGATTCCGCAAGGCGCCTAAGCACCAATACGTTCGAGCAAGCAGGATCTACAACTGCTAATTTCCTAGAAAGCAAGCAACCTCCTACAATTGATCACAATGCCGTAAACACCACCCATATGGCTAACAGGAGCCCTTATGCACCAAACTCGTCCTTAATTTTTTGCACCATATCCTCAGGAGGATTCTCTCCCCAACCAGAATACAGAATCTCCCCATAGAGCGCCACATCCATCGACCCACTCTTACTCTTTGCCAGGAACATCTCCTTCTTATGCTTGTCTACCAATACATAATGCCAAGCCGGCCTACCTTTATCCTTACCACGCACCAAGAATAAGCAATCCAACCTACCTTTCTTAGTTGCCTTCGCAAACCCTTCATTGTTAGTTGTTTTCGAGGTTCTAAGAACACTCTTATCCTCGCGGAAAGAAGCAGGACGCTCACTCTTGCTTAAGAGTTTGGAAAAACCACCACCTGCAGCAGAAGACGAAGCATCAGAATTTCCCCCTATACCCTTCTTTTGGGTAAAAGTCCCCCCTTTACTGAATCTAGAGGCAAACCCCTTGCCACCGCCACCGGAAGCACCACCTTGATCAGCCATAGCACACACCTTTAAAGTTCAACAATCCAGAACAGCAGCCTACACGAAGTGTAGCATGTGCTACATTCAAGTTCAACATGATTCCGGCAAGGTATTGTAAATAACAACATCCTACATATATGTTGGGAGACTCGCATTTTAATACCGGTTACCATTTGTCACTATTACAATACCTAAAATTATAAACATTTTTGGTACCCATTGAATTAAAAACGAATTTACAATACTGAAATGCCCGTCAGAAGACTGATTCACGTTTATCAGATCTTCGTAATGAACATATAAACGCCTTTTCGATCATCCCAGAACAATACATACTGATATCATTGCACAATTGTGGTATCCTGCAAGTTAGTTACACGGAGTTGTACTCTCAGAACAAAATTGAGATGATTAGGAGACATGGAAAAAGAAGTAGTCGTAGTTACAGGACCAACAGCATCCGGCAAGTCTGCAGCTTGTGATATTATTGCCAATGATCTCAACTGTAGAGTGATAAATTGTGACTCAAAACAAATTTACCGCGGTGTACCAATTCTCACTGATCAACCTGTACCTGTACGCAACATACATAGGTTGTATGGATATGTTGAGCCAACACAAAACTATTCTGCAGGATTATGGTTACAGGACGTAAAAAGAGAGGTACAGCAAGCTTGGGATGACAACGTGTTACCGGTCATAACAGGCGGCAGCGGAATGTATATAAACAGCCTTGTCAACGGCATATCTGACATACCAGCAATAGATCCTGAAGTCCGGAAAACCGCAAGAGATCTTTTAGAATCTATCGGGAATGCTGCATTTTATGCAGCACTTGTTGCAAGAGATAGCCATGTTGCACGTTTGCATCAGAACAATACTCATCAGATATTACGTGCGTTTGAGGTTTTGGAGCAAACTGGAACGTCAATATTCACGTGGTGGGAGCGTTCACCGCGCATTAAGCCTTTTGAAAATTATGAAGTCTTAGTCTTGCTACCTCCTCGCAAAAAACTGTACGACAAGATTAATCGAAGATTTCTCGCAATGATGCAAACGGATGCAATATCTGAAGTAAAGTATCTAATGTCACTAAATCTGCCTATGCATGCTCCCGTTATGAAGGCACATGGAGCTCCTGAAATTGTACAATACTTGCAAGATAAAATAGAGTTTATGGAAGCCGTGGAAATAGCTCAGAAGAACACACGCCACTATGCAAAGAGGCAATGTACGTGGTTCAGAACCCAGTTACCCTGTGATACACGCTTCTTCAACTCTCAAAATGAAATCATAGATCACGTACTTGCACAATACGCGTCAAAGTATCCGAATACCCACACACGGCACCACAATTAACATACAATATGCAACAACATTTGAAGGCATAACTCATAGCTATCTCAAGCGTTTAAAGCTGTATTTCTTGCTTCATAACTTTAACAGCTGCACAGCAATGGAATCGTGAATCACCTACTTATACAATACGCATCAAAGTATAAGAATGTTATCTACTGCATACAACTCGTCATCGTGTACTGTGCTTCATACATAAAATACCTAATACAGAGCAATATGAGAGCCTCGGGACAAAACACAGAAAATCCGTGGTAATGATCTTCTAAATAGCCACGTCCAAGAATGCACAAAATACGTTGAGTGTTACAAACAAAACATCCAACCACCAGCTACTGTGCTCTGCTACAAAAAACACTAGTCTATATACTGATAGGCGTGAATAGTGAACTCAAATGGAATAACACCCGCTGCCGCTATTCTGATATTCGATAACGCAAAAGAAAGCTGGACCCTCCTCGATTGAGTATCCGCTAAAACTCCCTGCACAAAACAGTTAACACTAAATTCCACAATAGCACTGCTCATAGATGAAATGTGCCGTGGCAAAAGTTCAACTTTATTAATCACAGCCTCTAGTGTTACGTCTTCTGTTTTGTACTTGGAAATCAATGCTTGTATTCCAGAACCTTGTTCCATCGCATTCTTGAATCCGACAAATATCTTACGCGACGAATTATTCTTTACGAAACCCAGCTTAGTTTCCTCATCACCACGTGCATACGATTCATAACGTTTTACGTACTCCCCCGCCAGATAGGAAGCTAAAACATCCTCTTCCTTATCGTCTAAATTTGAACTGAGCCTTTTTATCCTCATGAATTCATCACTGTATCGGTCAGTATACTTTACAAAGCTAAAATCCGTCTTTGTAGGAAACAGCGAGTATATATCAAATGCTAGAATTAGCATAAATACCGTAAGTACAATGAGAAAAAATGCAAGCCATGCTCTTTCAGTAACAACGGACAAGTACCTCACAAAATACCACCGAAGTGCCTTCTCAAAGTACTGTTCCTTTTCTCCTACAAAACAGCCGCTAGTCTCCTTCACTCAGAATACCCCGCAAATAGATCACCAACATCCCACAATGTTCTCTTTCTATACAGTAGAATCTACTTACTGACCACAGAGATACCTCAAAGCAGGAAAATACACGCTAACCGTTACCATTCTATTGACCACTAGGGAATTAGCAAACTCATGTCGGGTAACAAACTCTAAGATCTTCACATCTATGCCATTCGTCAGATGGCTACCAACCACGCTTTGAATCTCCTTCTCACATCTCTACAGTAATACCGCCTCTGTAAGACAATACAACTATACCTTATAGCTAACCTGTAACCTAAGTTACAAAAACCCCACCTAACCAGCATTATAAGCGGTAATACTTAAATTTATAAACATCCCTTATGCACCCTGCTTCTAGCAATTTCCAAACGTATAGAAAACCCCTCACTACGCTAAAAGCGTAAATCCCTTTAGCATCTGCAGTTTATATGTGATTATGCACACGCTTTTTAACTATCCACCGCTTCTATTTCTAAGCTTTTTGAAGCTTTAACCCCTAAGTTTTTTAAATTTTTAGTCCTAGCCAAAATATTTCCATGCCCTTCAGAAAGCTTTTTCATGGCATCTCTATACACACACCCCGCAACATCGAGCTGCTTGCCGAGCTTTTGCATATCTTGAATAAACCCGGCTATTTTATCGTATAACGCCCCACCTTGACGGGCAATCTCCAATGTGTTGCGATTTTGCTTCTCAAGCCTCCACAAAGATTCTATAGTCCTCAAGGTTGCAAGCAACGTGGATGGACACACTATAACCACTTTCTTACACCAAGCGTATCCGTGCAATTCTGTATCGGCTCTAACCATCAAAAAATACGCGCTTTCTATCGGAATGAACATTAGTACAAAATCAGGCGCATTAAGGCTATCTATGTCAGTATACCTCTTCCCCGCCAGATCATTCACATGAGATCTTACCGAATGCACAAATTGCTTCAGGTGTGCCAACCTGAGATTTTCATCCTGCTTTTCTGAACAATACCTCTCATAGTGTACCAGAGACACTTTCGAATCCACAACTATGTGCTTATCTTCCGGGAGTAGTACAACAACGTCAGGATACTGCTTCCCTCCTGTGATGCCTGTTAAGCTCATACCGGCACTGTGCATTTTATAATCTTGATCTCGTCGTAACCCAGAATCTTCTAAAACCTTTTCTAAAATTACTTCTCCCCAGCTACCCTGCAACTTATTATTCCCCTTAAGCGCACTTGCCAGATTTTCTGCCTGTAAAGTAATTCTCTCATTTGCAAGAACTATACGCTGAATTTCGTTCTTAAGAGAAAATTGCTCCTTTCCCTGCCGCACAAATGCTTCTTCTAACTCCTTTTTTAAAATCTGTATATTCTCTTTGACTGGCTCTAACAGGTAATGCAACCCTTCACGTGACATCTTGCTGAATTTATTCATTTTTTCATCAAAGATTTTATTAGCTAGATTTTCAAAATGGAGCTTCGTCTGCTCATCGACCGACTTGAGAAATGCATCAAACTGCATATTCGTTCTCTCGAGATTTTTTTTCTCAATATCCAAAACCAGAGCTTTATCCCTCGCTTCTTGAAGTTCTAGATGTAAATTTTGAATTTTCTGCTTTAACCCCACGTTTTCTTCTAAATTTTCCCGCAATCTTTCTTCTAATCCAGCCTTTTCGATTACAACGTCGTAGTAGCTTCTTTCTACAACCCTTCCCTTGGTAGAGATAAAGTATGTGATAAAAAAAACACAAATTGCCTCTACTCCCATAACAGATACGATCTGCCAAGTTGTATTCAGAATCATAAATAAGCCGCATCGTGCAATAAAATAGTCTTAACAATTGTATGGCTTATCGTATAGTATGTCTAAGCTCTTCTGCGTAGAGATAAGTAATGCATGATATCGAGTTTATAAAAAATAACCCTGAACTTTTTGATAAAGCAATGCTGTCTCGTGGATTCGAGAGTCAGGCTGCAAAGATCATAGAGCTTGATTTCCAAAAACGTAAACTGTTAACAGAGCTTTATGCCCTAAGAGAGCAACGCAACACAATTACTAAAGAGGTTACTGTACTAAAGCAGAGCGGAGCAGATTACTCGTCACATGTAGAAACTTCTAAGAAGCTTGCCCATGAAATTTTGGAGCTTGAAGAGCGTATTAAGCGTGACACCGGGCTCTCGTACCTTCTATGTAGTCTTCCAAATATACCTGATAATGCAGTACCATTTGGTAAAAGCGCTGATGATAACGTAGAAGTTAGTTCCTACGGTCAGAAGAGGAGTTTTTCTTTTGAAATTAAACCTCACTACGTTCTTGGTGAGATGCTCAACCTGATGGACTTCCGTAGAGCTGCTTTTCTATCAGGATCTAGATTTTCCATATTAAGTGGTCAGCTTGCAGCTTTGGAGAGGGGCCTTGCGTCTTTTATGTTAGAGATGCATACAAAGGAGTTTGGATACACGGAAGTTTTTCATCCATCTCTAGTCAATGACCTTGCAATGTTCAATGTAGGGCAACTACCAAAATTTACCCATGACTCCTTTCAGACAACTAATGCCATGCGCTTGGTACCGACCAGTGAGGTTGTTTTAGCTAACTTAGTCGCGAATACAAATCTGCATCGTAATTCTTTACCTCTCAGGTTTACCGCGTACTCGCAATGCTTCCGTTCTGAGGCTGGTAGCGCTGGGCAAGATACAAGGGGCATGATTCGTCAGCATCAGTTTAGCAAGGTAGAGTTGGTAAGTATCACCGATGCTAGCCAGTCTAGTGCCGAACTAGAGCGTATGCTCTCTGTGGCTGAAGAAGTGCTAAAAAGGCTTGAACTACCATATCGAGTGGTTCTGCTATGTACTGGAGACATGGGATTTTCTGCTAGCATCTCTTACGATATTGAAGTATGGATGCCTGCTCAAAATAAATACAGAGAGATATCAAGTTGCTCCAATTGTAAAGACTTTCAAGCGAGAAGAATGGGAGCAAAGTGTTTCTACCTAGAAAAACAGAATAAGCGTTCTTCTTTTGTGCATACCTTGAATGGTTCAGCATTGGCGTTGGGAAGAACTGTAGCTGCTATAATGGAGAATTATCAAAACTCCGATGGCACCATAACAATACCCGATGCTCTGCGGAAGTTCATGTCAGCTGATTATATAAGGCCCGGAACCGCTCTTCCCTAAAAACTGATTCTCCCTCCCCTAGAAGCATTACTGCGCGGCATCTTGGCGCACAAGTGTGCTACGAGTGCTCAGTCCACTTAGTACCAATGCTTGTCTAGAGTGAGGACCATATCAAAATCGTGTAGAGTATTTGCAGTCTACCAAGATGCATTCTAGAGTGTATAATCAAAAGTGTCTCAAACTGGGAAGTAGATCACTACCACATGTTCTTGCAGGTTACCTACGTTTGTAGACCTATGAACACAAAATATCCCTTTTATAGATATTGAGTCTCTTTACACAAACTATCACTCTTACCACTGTATAGGAAT
>NZ_JAHLEX010000020.1 GCF_023476575.1 Anaplasma phagocytophilum
CATCACTGTCAGAAACACGCCTAGGCCCCTCATAGAAATTGAACACGAATATAAGAGAATCTTTCTCCAGCAAGCAACCCCTGACGAATAGTATTGATCACAAGAATAGCAACACGAAAACGGTTAACGAAAACAAGTACGCCTGCGCCAGAATATTTCCCGTATGAGTGGGATTGAGCAAGTAGATGTGCACGGTGTATCTATACCTAAAGAGATTACGAAAAGGAGCCCAACTTTGTGAGTGCGTCCCTCCATTAGGTATGGAATTATGGTGCCTGGTACCAGACATGTGTATAGCACAGGCGGACAAGATGTGCTGTCTTGCAGTATTTCAAGGATTAAATAGGCTGCACTCGCAAAACAAAGTTTCTATAGTGCCCATGCTCTAGAGGTACTAGGGCGTATTACCGACTGCCAAGACTCAAAGCAGGTGCTCAGCATCTCACTTTGTGGAAAGTGCTCTTGCGACTGTGCGATAGTTACGTCTTGCTCAAGTCCGTAATGGGGCTAAGAGTTTTGGCGTATTACTTATTTCTAGTAAAAGCATCGCTGCGCACGGTCTCATAGTTTGCCCATATTCACTTTAGTTAGATACTTCGCTGTTTGTTTGCAGGAGAAAAGTTATTGAGTGTAGTGTTTTGACTTCGTCCTCTAAAATTTGATGTAGCAGTCGGTGTCGCTCCAACCGTGTCATTCCAGAGAAATAATCCGAAATGACGGTTACCCGCAGATGCGATACAGCATATCCGGCACTTCCAAGATGGCCAATATGGTTATCAGACTCATTTACTATTTCAACGCTAGCGTTGCCTAATTTACCCAGTATTCTGCACTCTATAGCTGCAGCAATTTGCAAGTAGGCACTTGCCCTGTCTTTACTGGTTAGGGTTTTGCCAGAAACAGCAGAACCCGTTAAACGTCTGTTAGAATTCATGGTAAGACACTAGAAAACACAGGCCGGAGTCTACGGCTGGTAACAAACATTGTCTACCACAAAAATTTACAGTCACTACAAAACAATGACAAAAAGCACAGCATTTGTTCTGACCATCATGTTTTCATAAGCTTGTTGGAGTTTGCTACGGAGACTCGAGTCTGTATAATGATACCTGTCAGGGTATTAATGGTGGATTTTACGGGGTGGATGGAATTTTTGTTCATCTGAGGACGCACAGTGATTACTCCCTACTAGAGGGAATGATTAAGGTAGAATCTTTAGTTGCTATGTGTGTTGAGCAAAAAATGCCTGCCGTCGCTCTCACTGATTCAGGTAATCTGTTTGGATCTCTTGAGTTTTCTGATTGTGCTGCTCGTGCTGGATTGCAGCCCATTATCGGCTGTAATATCATGGTTGAAGAATCTGGCAATAACCTAGGCAATATTCTACTACTTGCGAAGAGTGCAGAGGGCTTTGCGAACCTAACCAATTTGATTAGCAACGGTTTTAATAACAGTCAGCTTGAAAAAATAAACAGAATAAACATAGATGATTTACTGAGGCTCAGTGGAGGGCTAATAGCTCTGACAGGTGGGCATGATGACATTTTAGCTCGTGCTTTACTCAACAATGGAGACGATTTTCGGGCGCTGGATTCCATAATACGGGTTTTTAAGTACAATGTTTATGTTGAGCTACAACGTCATGGTCTGAATGGTCAGAGAGAAGTAGAAGAACTGCTCATCAGGTTTGCATATGAGAGGAATATACCACTTGTAGCCACGAATGACGTGTTCTTCGCTTGTAGGGGTGACTTTCAAGCTCATGATGTACTATCTTGTATCAGCACTGGAGCGTATGTGGTGCAAGAAGATAGGCATAGGTTCACTCCCGAGCACTATTTTAAAACGGCTGCAGAAATGTACGAGCTGTTTTCAGATGTTCCTGAAGCGGTGCTAAATACGTCTTTGGTAGCGCAGCGATGTTCGTTTATTCAAGAGGTACGCAAGCCGCAACTTCCGCATTTTCCTTGTTTTGAGGGTAGGACAGAAGCAGAAGAACTAACTGAATGCGCATTAGCGGGGCTTGAAGTTCGGTTGAAATCTAAAGGTATTGGAGATGATGAGGAACAGAGGAATTTGTATCTGAAGCGTCTTAAATACGAATTGGGCGTTGTGATTTCTATGGAATACTCTGGGTATTTCTTGATAGTGGCGGACTTCATTAGGTGGAGCAAGCAAAACAATATTATGGTAGGACCAGGAAGAGGTTCTGGGGCTGGTTCTCTAATAGCGTGGTCGCTCGGTATTACAGATCTGGATCCCATAGAGTTTGGTCTAATATTTGAAAGGTTTTTGAACCCAGATAGGGTGTCAATGCCTGACTTTGATATCGATTTCTGTCAGGAGAAGAGAGATAAGGTAATAGAGTATGTAAAGGAGAAATATGGGTACGTTGCCCATATAATCACTTTCGGTAAATTGCAAGCTAGGGCCGTATTACGCGATGTAGGGCGTGTAATGCAAATACCTTATGCGCAGATTGATAGAATATGCAAAATGATACCGCATGATCCTATCAGTCCCGTGACGCTTTTAGAAGCGATAGAGATGGATCAGAATCTCAAGGCGGAACAAGAGAATGATGAAACAGTCGCTAAGCTCATAGAGGTATCTTTGAAGCTAGAAGGTTTATACAGGCATGCATCTGTTCATGCTGCGGGAATCGTTATATGCGACCAGCCGCTGGAAAACTTTGTTCCTCTTTACTACGATAAATCGTCTTCATTGCCCATTACGCAGTATAACATGAAGTACGTTGAAAAGGCTGGGTTGGTAAAATTCGACTTTCTGGGGTTACGCACACTGACAATGATAGACCAGATCTGTTCCCTCATCAGAGCTAGAGGGGAGGAGATAGAGCTATCTAAGATTCCACTTAATGACAAGAAGACATACGAGATGCTGTCAGCTGGTGACTCCATAGGTGTATTTCAGCTAGAAAGTGCGGGAATGAGAGAGGCAATCAGTAAGCTGAGGCCGGATAGCATTCAGGATATAATAGCACTTATATCGCTGTATAGGCCTGGACCCATGAATAATATTGCGATTTATATATCAAGAAAACACGGTCTAGAAGAGCCGGACTATATACATCCTATGCTGGAATGTGTGCTGAAAGAAACCTTTGGGGTGATAATATATCAAGAGCAGGTTATGGAGATAGCTAGAATTTTAGCTGGCTATAGTCTAGGAGAAGCAGATTTGCTCCGGAGAGCAATGGGGAAAAAAATCAAGGAGGAAATGGATAGGCAAAGGCAGGATTTTGTCGATGGTGCAGTATCTAATGGAATAGAAGAGAGCAAGGCTAGCTACATATTTGACCTGGTGGCTAAATTTGCGGGGTATGGTTTTAATAAATCGCATGCTGCTGCATATGCGTTAATAAGCTTTCAGACAGCGTACTTGCGCGCAAATTACACAAAGGAGTTTTTTACGGCCTCCATGAACTTAGATATCGATGATAAAGACAAACTGGGTTTGCTTTGCCAGCAAGCAAAAATGTGTGGCATAGATGTAATGCCGCCTGACATTAACTTATCTAGTGCAGAATTTACTGTATCAGGGAATTCGATTAGGTATGGATTGGGAGCCTTAAAAAATGTAGGTCAATTAACGGCGCATGAGATACTACCTGTTAAAGGTAGTAGGTATAGTGATATCTGGGATCTCGTAGGTAACGTCAGAATACGATCTCCATTAAAGAGGACCCTAGAAAGCTTAATTAAATCTGGATCGCTAGATAGCATACATCCCAATCGTAGGCAGCTTTTTGCGTCGTTGGGCATAATACTGAACATTATTGAAAATAAAAAGGTGAGCATTGATGCGCACCAGTTCAGTCTTTTTAGTGAAAAAGAAGAAGGGCAACTGGAAGAAGTAGATGACTGGACGGAAGATGAGAAAATAGAGCATGAATTTGCGACCATAGGCTTTTACCTAAGGTACCATCCTCTGAGTAAGTACGAGCAGGTGTTAGGCAAATTCGGAGTAAGGTTTGTGAGTAGCACGCAAGAAGAGAGAGAATCTGGGGTGACAAAACGAGCTGGGGTAATATCGAGTGTTAAAATGCGTTCTGCAAATAAGGAGAGATTTGCAATCGTAAGGGTATCGGATCCACACGGGGTTAATGACGTAGCATTTTATAACAGTAAGACTATCGAAGAAAACAGAGATTTGTTTAACAGTGGTGTCCCCGTCATGATAGACATGGATTACAATGCTGCTAAGGGTAGGTTAGTGGGTAGAAATATATGTAATTTTCATGAGAGCATCTCCTTGATGATGCGTAGGGTAAGAAGCATTGCGATACATGTAGGGCAAAACACTCTGATAGCACATATGTTACAAGCAGTGTTAAAACGGGATGCAATGGGAGCGGAAGTGTATATAGAGCTTTTGTCCAAAGGGCATCTTGTTCTAATAAAACTGCCGGGGGCTTTTTTAGTGACACCGGAAATATTGGCACAGATTTTCAATATAAGCTGGGTTGATGACATTACCATAAATCACCGTGGATATCTGTAGTACGAAACCCTAGAGTGTTCAGCATTTGTGAATCCTGAGCAAGATCCGAGTTACGGTTGTAATGGTTAAGGGGTATACTTAGGTAATGGTAGTTATCTTTGCTACATCACTGAAGTGTCTATACGTATGTATGCTACGGCACGAGAAGGTATACGTGAGTCGATAGATACGATGTTAAGGGACTGTAGGGTGTGATGAAAAATGGGGTGTACAGAGGTGAAATATTGCACGTATAAGCTGAGTCCCTCTACTCATAGTATGCTCGATAATGGCTTTATGTTAAGAGGTATAGCAAATGTTGCTAGGTGTGAAATTGCATCTTGTACAGCATTAATCATTGCAGCTCAAGCCGTGGGTACATCAAAAATTTACGGTGTGAGTAAGAGTAGCATGATTGCACGTGTTATTGATATTCTAAGATCTTTGGGTGTTCGGGTTTTCGTAGAGAAAGACTTTGTTTTGGTCGAAGGAGTAGGCATTGGTGGTTTTTCGAAGCCTAAAGGAGGCATAGACGTTGGAAACTATTCGATCATAGCTTGTACTATGCTGGGAATTTTATCAACTCATGCGTTTTCTTCATTTTTTTTTGATAGTAATGCTAATGATGCCAGTATTGAGACGTCAGGCTTAGATTTTGCTGAGATATACGAAGCGATTAGGATATTAAAGGCTTCAGGATGCAGTTTCATACATAATGAAACCTTTCCAGTGATGGTTAAGGGTAGCGATTGTGCATTACCTATAGAAGAGAAAGAAGTAATTTCCTCCAATGTCGTTAAAACGGCTTTGATGCTGAGTAGCATGAATATAGCAGGCAAAAATTGTATATACTCAGACAGTTCTTTACCACCTATTGGAGAAACACTATTAAAGCACTTTGGTGCGGATATATCAGTGGTTACGAGGCAAAATATTGATGAAATAACAATAGTGGGGCAAAAAGAACTTTATGCAAAAACTGTGGTAATACCTGCTTCGTCAGTAGAAGTGCTACATCTTGTGGCAATGGCATTGGTTTTACGGAGTTTAGCCATAACTATTACGGGAGTTTTGCTAGATAAAACCACTAAGAGTTTTCTGGATATTCTTATCAGAATGGGTGGGAGAATCCGTTTATCAGCACAATCTAACTATCTATACAAAATAGATGTGGAATTTAGCAATATGCTGGGTATCGAAATTCAAAGCCAGGAGGTGCAGCTTATTTTTTCAGTTCTTCCACTAATATGTATTGTGAGTGTATTTGCTGAAGGAATCACAAAATTTTTTGGCTTGTCGAAACTACGCGATTCTCAGAAAAAAATACTCTCTATATTCCTCGTTACACTTAATAAGCTTGGGATCTTTTCTGAAGTTACTGCAGATCATTTAGAAATTCATGGTAAGAGAAATGGCATCTCTGAGGGTTGCATTATAGAAGTTTGTGAAGAGCATAAACTAGCTGTTCCTTTTTTAATATTGGGTATTGCCTCTAGGGAAGAAGTATTTATCAAGGGAATGATCGATGAAGAAGCAAGAAATTTCTTGGAGATTCTCAGTGAGTTAGGGGTAAAAGACAATTTTTTTATTGATGTAGTGTGATGGAATTTTAAAAAAAATGTATGAAAAACTATTGACATAACAGGCGCTATAGCTGATACTCCTGCCCAGAGCTTGATGGCTCTGGTGCTTGATTAGTTTGGTGATGAGAATTTAGAGTAGAAATAAAGGCGGCGGTGCATATAGCTAATATATTTTATTTTTTAATGCACTTAAGCTTAAATTTTGTTTTGGTTTTTGCATGAGTCCAGATCATAATTTGCTTTTGTGATTGTAAATCAAACTTGAGAGTTTGATCCTGGCTCAGAACGAACGCTGGCGGCAAGCTTAACACATGCAAGTCGAACGGATTGTTCTTTGTAGCTTGCTACAAAGAACAGTTAGTGGCAGACGGGTGAGTAATGCATAGGAATCTACCTAGTAGTATGGGATAGCCACTAGAAATGGTGGGTAATACTGTATAATCCCTGCGGGGGAAAGATTTATCGCTATTAGATGAGCCTATGTTAGATTAGCTAGTTGGTAGGGTAAAGGCCTACCAAGGCGATGATCTATAGCTGGTCTGAGAGGATGATCAGCCACACTGGAACTGAGATACGGTCCAGACTCCTACGGGAGGCAGCAGTGGGGAATATTGGACAATGGGCGCAAGCCTGATCCAGCTATGCCGCGTGAGTGAGGAAGGCCTTAGGGTTGTAAAACTCTTTCAGTAGGGAAGATAATGACGGTACCTACAGAAGAAGTCCCGGCAAACTCCGTGCCAGCAGCCGCGGTAATACGGAGGGGGCAAGCGTTGTTCGGAATTATTGGGCGTAAAGGGCATGTAGGCGGTTCGGTAAGTTAAAGGTGAAATGCCAGGGCTTAACCCTGGAGCTGCTTTTAATACTGCCAGACTAGAGTCCGGGAGAGGATAGCGGAATTCCTAGTGTAGAGGTGAAATTCGTAGATATTAGGAGGAACACCAGTGGCGAAGGCGGCTATCTGGTCCGGTACTGACGCTGAGGTGCGAAAGCGTGGGGAGCAAACAGGATTAGATACCCTGGTAGTCCACGCTGTAAACGATGAGTGCTGAATGTGGGGATTTTTTATCTCTGTGTTGTAGCTAACGCGTTAAGCACTCCGCCTGGGGACTACGGTCGCAAGACTAAAACTCAAAGGAATTGACGGGGACCCGCACAAGCGGTGGAGCATGTGGTTTAATTCGATGCAACGCGAAAAACCTTACCACTCCTTGACATGGAGATTAGATCCTTCTTAACGGAAGGGCGCAGTTCGGCTGGATCTCGCACAGGTGCTGCATGGCTGTCGTCAGCTCGTGTCGTGAGATGTTGGGTTAAGTCCCGCAACGAGCGTAACCCTCATCCTTAGTTGCCAGCGGGTTAAGCCGGGCACTTTAAGGAAACTGCCAGTGGTAAACTGGAGGAAGGTGGGGATGATGTCAAGTCAGCACGGCCCTTATGGGGTGGGCTACACACGTGCTACAATGGTGACTACAATAGGTTGCAATGTCGCAAGGCTGAGCTAATCCGTAAAAGTCATCTCAGTTCGGATTGTCCTCTGCAACTCGAGGGCATGAAGTCGGAATCGCTAGTAATCGTGGATCAGCATGCCACGGTGAATACGTTCTCGGGTCTTGTACACACTGCCCGTCACGCCATGGGAATTGGCTTAACTCGAAGCTGGTGCGCCAACCGAAAGGAGGCAGCCATTTAAGGTTGGGTCAGTGACTAGGGTGAAGTCGTAACAAGGTAGCTGTAGGTGAACCTGCGGCTGGATTACCTCCTTTAGGCTTTTTACTGAGCATTCTATCTTGTGGTAGTTTGTCGGTAAATGTGCCGCCGTCTTTATTTCTATTTTGAATTAATCGGAGGCTACTATAGTGTCGAGGTCTAGGCCTCTGTCTCCGCATCTTAGTGTCTATAGGCTGCCGTTAACTGCGTGGCTGTCGATTACACACAGAATCACTGGTGTCCTGCTATTGATGGGGCTGACTTTTTTTACATGGTTATTGATTTCTTTGCATTGGACGTCGGGTCGACTGTGGGGTTTGTTAGACTCCTGGGTAGGTGTGTTCTTGGTGAAGGTGGTAATAGGTAGTTGTATTGCTGCGTTGTGTTATCACTATTATAATGGGATCAGGCATTTATTGTGGGATTGCGGAATTGGCTTTGGTAAATCTGAGGCTACTTTCAGTGGTTGGTTGATGTTGAGTTTTGCGGTGACCTCGTTGATCGGGCTGGCTTTTATAGGTTTCTTCAGTTGATGTATGTCAGGAAAGAGTGTTTTACACTGGTGGATGCAGCGATTAACGGCAGTAGTGATGCTACCGGTTCCGGTATTCCTTGTGAAGGCTTTGTTGGTTTCTGATTTGGCGGCGGGGCTTCTAGATTTAACGTATGGGTATAAGGGGGTATTGACTGCTTTGTTTTTGATGCCGGCTTTTTATCACGGTGTCTTGGGTGTGCAGGTTGTCTTGGAGGATTATGTGCGTTCGGATATGCTGCGTGCATTCCTAATTACTTTTATAAAATTATTTGCCGTACTGACGGTTTGTGGATTTTCTTTGCTAGTATTGCTGCGTACGCTAAGTATGTAGGTCAGGTTGCCTTTATTACGGGGTAGAACGCCATCGGTATGTTGTGTCATAAAAGGTCGTTGGATCTTTCCTTAGCCATAGTGGCTCTTGGGGTGTTGTGAGCTTGTGTTAAGCTATGGCTGTAAGTATTATTTTCTTTCCAGCAAGGAATTAATATTTTTCCTGTAGCATATCGAAATTATAAATGATGAGAATCAAGGAATTAATATTTTTCCTGTAGCGTATCGAAATTATAAATGGTGAGAATCAATGTACGGGAATGAGAGTAAGGGTGGTAGATTATCTGGTTTTTTTTCTGGAATGGGAGGTCGTATAAGGAGAGCGAATTATAGTAGGTTAGTAGATGGGGCAAAGAGTGCGTTTAGCGTTGTAGCTAATCCATTAAGGAAGTTTGCTCAATTGGATCCTGAAGGCTTTGGGCGCGAGAGATTATTGAGGGTACCGGTGATTGTTTCGCAGGTTGTTGACAAGCAACAGCCATGTGAATTTTTGCCTCCTAGCTCTATCAAGACGGAAGGCATGTGGGTTAATAAGGGATTGCTTGTTGTAGATGGACATACATTTCCGATAATGCCTTTATCTGACACGGGCGTGGAGCGTGTCACTACCCATGATAACAAGCAGCTCTATGCGATCAATACGAATCAAACTGAAGAAGCTTTCAAAATTTTGGGTTTAGATCCTCGTCGTTATAAGAACAAGAGATTGGTAATCACATGCAATGGGTATAGAGTTGCTCCTACCGGCGATGATCAGGACCTCAGATTGATGCGCGTGGTATATAATGCTGAAGTAAATCCAGAGACAAAGTGTATTAAGAATGAGGTCACTGGTGCTACCATGTGGTTACCTACCTTGCTTATTGCGGTTCCTTTTAACCTATGTGCTGGGCTGTTAGAAGTTGCTGCTATGATTGTTCACGGCTCGTTGAACGCTCTTGTGAAGGGGCTAAATAAGGGAGCGTCGTATTTTGAAGATAGAGCTAAGCATTTATCTATTGCAAGGGATAGGGGAACTGTGGCAGGTGCTTCAAGAGTGACTGCGTTACTTTGTGTGTTTTTAGGAAGTGTGTTACGGGGATTTGAGAGGTTTGCATCAGCGTTATCGTGTTTCTTGGGTTGTGTAAGAACGATGGTAAGAACATCGTTGAGGGCTGTGCCACTGTTTGTAAATGCAGCTTTAAACCCAAGTAGTGGGCAATTTGCGATTTTAAAGCACTATATACGGAGTGCTTTTTCCGAGTGTTCGGATAAGGCTTCGAAGTTTTTTGCAGACACTGCGGCATCTGCGCGGGTTTATGAAAGCTTGATCAAGGGACGAACTCCAGATGTATCGGGATCTCATGCAGAACACAGTGTTGATATAGGGGTAGGCAGGGAGGATCTCCGTGCTAGCGACAAGAGTCAGGAAGTGCAGGGTAGTGCCCAGAGCTTGAGTGAGAGGAGAGATGCGGTCTCTGCTTCTGTAGGAGAAGATGATTTGCGACAGATACGAGCTGTAGGGAAAGATCTGACGGACTTAGGTGTGATTGTGGCATATGGAACTGCTGATAGTTTGCAATCTAATTTCATGAATGGCGGTAGGCTGGAAAAAGAAGCTGGAGTGCGTAAATAACAATGATTTAGAGAAAATTGCCAATCTAACTCAGCTGTAAGCTAACCTTACGTCAAAGAAGCCTGTTTTCTTGAGATACAACATATCCTCCTTGCTTGCTTGTAGGCGCGACTCATTTTGTTTTATATAGCTTTCATAAGTTACTATGAGCGATATTTGTTGAATCAATCGCATTTTCGTAAAAGACTTCATTGAGCTCCGTATATCCAACTTCTAGAGAGCATAGCGCCTTTTATAGTGCTTCAGGCAATGATCTTCTGATGGCCATAACTTCACCTACGGATTTCATAGATGTCGATAGTGCTTGGTCAAGAACTCTGAACTTTGCAAAATCAAAAAGGACATGGTGCGTAGTGGCCTGTTTTTGGAGATGTGCAAAAGGAAGCTTTCGGTGGGTTTGTGTGGATAGCATAAGCAAGTAAAAGCAGCGTGAGCCATTAGGGTATATGACTTTTACATGTCATGTTTTTAGATTGTTATAGTCGAAATTTAGTTGTCTGGGTCAATAATATTGTGACAGTGCTTCTCTACACTGCATGCATCGGAATACCCGGTGTTCGATGATAAATTAAAGCTCAGTGACTGCAGATTATTCAAGTCGTTTAAGGAAGTCACATGCTTTATTCTTTGAGCTCAAAGTTATATTTCCCGTTGCGCGGACATAAAGCTTTGTAAGCTGATAAATTATTCTTATGGTTGCTCAAAAATTCTACAAAGAAAGCTGATAATACGGCATTTGTATTATCCAGATCTCAAGTACTATTCTGTTAGTGTAAAGAGCAGAATTTTATTCTTATTGCCGTTTTTCCTGCTTAGTATCTTTCATGACGGATATACGCTCAGTATGGACTTTGCCATCAACTGTCAGCTCGTGCAATGTTTCTTAATTCGAGCACTATAGATTTAGCATGATGCCACATGTTGCATGAGACACGACGTAGCTGAGCTGATTGTGCATGAGGAATGTTTTTTATTAAAGTTCGGAATAAATGATTCTGCTGCTGAGTATTACGTGTGGGTATTCATGAATATTATACACATGGTTACCGATTATTGATCACCTCAGGACTCACTCTCTCTGCTAAGGCTACAAAATAATTCTAGGTAACTCTAATTCTCTTGTGTAGCATTTTAAACAACTTCTTCATCAATATAAGAAAAGACAGCCGCACGCTGCTCAAAACTCATACTGAGCTAAATCTTGCCAATTTGAGAAGGGCTATATTGCATATATTTTAAGCAATGCTTTAATATTTTTGGCTTCTTGAACTATTAACAAAAATTTAGTTCGCGAATTTTATGAGTAAAACCTTATCTTAAACTACTCTGGCAGCTGGTATTTCTTTTAAAATTATTGAATTCTTGACTCAAGGTGCATACCATCTTCACCATGCGTATTGCGCGCTACGTGGAAGGGGTTTAGCTGAAAAAGTGGGTGGAGTGAAATACGTAAATCTTCTTTTAGTTACACTTGCTGTTGTAGGTATCGGGGTGTTCTTGCGTCCGCTACTATGCGTTTGTCTATATGCTATGTTCATAGCATATCTTTTGAACCCCATCGTAACAAAACTGGTATTGATAGGGTTACCGCGCACAGTGTCGTCGTTCTTGATAATATGCGCTTCTACAGGCGTATTAGGAACTCTCATTGTTATGTTGATGCCTATACTATACTCTCAGGCATTGGGTGTAATAAAGCTTTTAATCGATAGAGTGCCATTTTTAAATCTTGAAGACATTAAAAATATACTTAGTGCAAGTGGGTTACCTTCTTACCAAGAAATAAAGAGCGCAACGGAAAATCCATTGAACTTGTTAACAGGTGACTTATTGCGTGGTGATGGTGCAGAATTTCTGAAGCTTTTTAAAGATGCGCCAAGTTATTTCGGGAAGGCTATTTCGGGTATTGCGCATTCTAGCTTGGGTATCGGTTCTTCTATTTTAGCTATACTAACTTCACTATTGTTGTCGTTTTACATTTTGGCTAATTGGCCGAGCATTACAAAAATTGCTGTAGAATTAATCCCGCGGTCTTATGTGCGAGATTTCTCTCTGTGTTTTCAGAAAATTGATGAAGTAATATCCTCTTATCTCAGGGGGCAGACTTTGGTTTGCCTCGTGCTAGCATGCTACTATAGCTTCTGTTTCGTTGTGATAAGGCTTGAGTACTCACTTGTCATGGGTTTTGTTTCTGGATTGCTGACATTTTTACCTTACATAGGGCCATCGTTGTGTTGCATTTTAAGTGTTTGCATTGCAATCTCACAGGGATTTGGGATAACTAAAGTTGTATTTGTGGTTTTGATGTTTCTAGTTGGTCAAATGATCGAATCATATGTGGTAACTCCTGGGATAGTGGGAAAGAGGTTAGCATTAAATCAAGCATGGTTAGTGATGGGTGTTGTGGTTTTTAGTTCACATGCGGGTTTTTGGGGTGCTCTTTTGTCGGTGCCGTTTACTGCGATACTCAGTGTTTTGATACAGTTTGCCATTAAAAAGTACAAAACAAGCAATTTCTATTTGAGCGAGTAATACTATGTACACACAACTGAAGTTGTTTGATGTTGAAGAGATGCACTCTTACCAATGTTCGGATTATGTTGTCTTAGATAGTAATAGGCACACATATAATCTATTGATGAACAGCGATTTATGGAGCAGTTTTGTGCTTTACGGTGTAAAAGGTTCTGGGAAGACGCACCTGGCACATCTATGGGGAAAGCTTAAGCAGGCGAGCTTTTTGACTTTTGGAAAGGTCAGCGATGCAATTCAACTGATAAAGGAAAGTAATGCTGTTATAGCTGAGGATATAGATAGTATTCCAGATGAGGAGTGGCTATTGCACTGCTATAACTACTCTAAGGAAAATCGAAAGCCTTTACTCATGACTGCGTCTGTTCCTCCTAATTTATTGAACCACAGTCTTAAAGACTTGAGATCTAGGATAATCTCAACAATGTCAGCTAAGCTTGTAGAACCTAATGAGGAACTTTTACGGATAATGTTGGTGAAACTTTTTACCGAGAGGCAACTGCATATAGATATAAAAACCATAAATTACATACTCAACAATGTAGAAAGGTCTTTCAAGAAGTTGAGTGATATCGTGCGTCTCATAGATATTGAATTGACAAGCTCAGCAGGCGGAGTTACAGTCCCGTTTGTGCGTTCGATAATACGTAGAGTAGAGCTTGTATAAAGGTAATGTGCTTAGCATAGCTGGGTCTGATTCTGGGGGAGGAGCCGGGATTCAGGCTGATATAAAAACTATTACAATGTTAGGGTGCTACGCGGCTACATGCATTACAGCTATAACAGCACAGAATACTCAAGAAGTTAGGGGAGTGTGGGAGCTAGCTCCTGAAGTAGTAAAAGGGCAATTGGAAGCAGTACTGGATGATTTGAAGGTAGATGCTATAAAAATAGGTATGCTTCCAGTAGGTTTGATAGGAGTAGTAGCGGAAAGTCTGTTCTGCGAAATACCTATGATACTGGATCCCGTTATGGTATCAACGTCAGGTTTTGAATTAACAGACCTCGCAAGGTATGCCGAAAGTATAAGGCCGCTTGCACAGAAGGCCGCTCTGCTTACACCCAATATTAAGGAGACTGAAGCGCTCTCAGGCATGGAAAATATTCGCACGCGGGAAGAAATGGTTGTTGCAGGTAATAAGATCATTCAATCTCTAAGCATTAGAGCGGTACTAGTCAAAGGCGGTATTTGGAAAGAAGAAAGGTTTGTAGAAAGCGTGTTGATATATGATGGCAAAACTGTTTTCTTTAGAAATGAGAGAGCTCCTGGAGAACTTCATGGCACAGGGTGCACTTTAACATCAGCCATAGCGTGTTTCATAGCTCAAGGACTTTCGCTGGAGGAGAGTACAAGGCTTGCATTCGATTATGTCTCATGCACCATAAAAAACGCACCCAAGATCGGTCAAGGTTTAAAGCCTCTTTTTCACAACTATTGCATAGTTGACGGCTGTTAAGTGTTGCATAGCCTAGGTGTGGGTTTGGTTTTCTTTCCGGCCAGGAGAGGTGTTTAGTTCCACACGTCCTGATGTTACCTTTACGTTTAGCCCATCTATAACACATGAATGTTGAGTTGCTCTGTATTTTCACGACGGAGAACTAATACTCTCGCACGTAACATGGAGAAGCTTACGATTTCTTTTCGGAAAAGTACGTTTTTCAAAGGATACACAATACTCATAACGTAAATCATAAAAAGTCACTCTTAGGTTTACATGAAGTA
>NZ_JAHLEX010000021.1 GCF_023476575.1 Anaplasma phagocytophilum
GATACATCGACTGCTTGCAATAAGGGTTGATATATCTCAGCGCATAGATGCGGATTAGATCAGCAGTTTCTGTGGGCACGCACCATCATATTGTTGGCAAAGAATTATGACTTTGACAATGAGTCTATCGCGTGTATATCGCAATAAAGGCTGCTATCCTTGGTATCTAAATGGGGGATTGCAAATTTGTGACGGCAGGCATTGTGCTATAATTAAGCAAATAGTTACGGTGCTTATAGGGTTTATGTACCCCAACCCAAGCGCATAGATGAGGGTTATAGAAGCTTCTATGTGTGCATACTATATCAAGAAGTAGTTGATAAGAGCTACAGCCGCGCAAAGTATTGGAATTTACAGCAATGTGATGTGTGTGGTTTTTCGGTGCAGAGGACATGCGTTTACTGATTCAAGTAACACGTTATGCATGTGCTATGATTTGTGTCTTTGGTTTCGAAATAATGTTTTAACCTGTGGCTTTGGATATTGACTTGTTAGTGTAGGATTGTACAGGTATATAGAGTACAGGGCTAGATGTTACATTTTCCATGGGTTCTTTGTATAATTTTGCGTTCAGTAATGTTTTTCAGGCATTTGCTAGGGAACACGTGTTTTCGCTAGACAAAGTCAGTGCTGTGCCGCTGATTATGTCGTTCCTTGCGTCTATGTTTTGCATATTTTGTAGGTGTAGGGTAGGTTTTAAGGAGCTCTTATGTGCTCTGCTGTATTGTACGAGCAGTATCGCAGTATTGCTATTTTCAAATCTCACATTGCTAACTATTGGTTTCGAAATGATGGCGCTTGCTGCGGTGTGTATTGTTGCATTTGGAGCATATAAAGGCAGGGATTTTGCATTTTTACATTATGCGTGTCTGCATTTTATTTCTGGTTTTTTGTTGCTTGTAGGTGCAAGCCAGCATGCTCATTTAGGGGTTCTAGAAGGGATGCCTAGATGGTTTTTTATGTTTGGTTTGATAATAAATACAGCGGCTTTTCCTGTATCATCATGGCTTGTACGCGCATATCCAGTGTCGTCAAGTTTTGGGATGATGGTGCTCTCTTTGTTTACAACTAAAGTGGCATTATATGTTTTGTTGAAGTTCTTTTCTGGTGAGTCCATAATTTTATACTTTGGTATTTTCACTTCTATATATGCTGCGGTATTTGCTTTTCTTGAGAAAAATGTTCGCAGGCTGATGGCTTACGGGTTTGTAGGGCAGGCAGGGCTGCTGATGATGGCTATTGGGTGTAAAGGAATACCAGCAGACATTATAGTAGTGCAGTTGTCATTTTCAGTATTATACCAGCTTCTTGTGGCGATGTTTGCTGATTCAGTAGTAAAACGTTCTGGTCATGTTGATATTAACAGAATGGCTGGGTGTTTTAGCTTGGCATCTATGGAGGCTATAGGTTGTGTAGTGGCTCTGTTGAATTTGGTGGGTTTCCCGTGGACTGCCGGTTTTGTAGCGAAAGCGCTAATGCTACATATGAACTTGCAGAGTTTTGATTATATGCTCTTAAAGTATATGCATCCTGTGTTGGGGTGGTTGTTATTTGTGAGTAATGGAATGAAGCTTTTTTGGTTAGCATGCTTAAAGCCCTGTTCTACAGTTCCGGAGCATGTGCCTAGTTCTTTTTCTTCCAAGTTCTCAGTTCTAATGTTGTCGCTTATTATCACTGTATCTGGTGTATTGTATGGTGAAGGCTTTCTTTTTTCAGAGCATAAATTTGTATATACATTTAGTTCTGTAGCAACTAAGCTAGCATGGCTCGGTGGCGTTGTTCTGTTTTTTATTTTGTTTAGAAGGCAGTTTTTGGGACGGTACGAGTCTGCTATAGGGGATAGCTGGGTCTATCAGCATTTCTTTATCATGGCAGAAAAGTTTGCACATGCTGCATCGTGCATGAGAGAGGTGTTAGGAGGCCTTTTTGCGGGGGGGGCTTTTAGCATAGAAACTAGTGGTTCTACTGTGGTATCATCAAGATCGCCATCCGGGATTGTTAGCTCTACATTGCTTTTGGTTATGTTGTGTATTTGTATTGTTGTTTTGGTATGGGCTTATGTTTAACTCTTTAACCAGGGGGTTTTCTTCCGCGCTACAAAGGTTAAGTGGAAAGCGGGAGATATCCAGCAAAGATTTTGATCTTGTCATAGAAGATATAACTCAGGCATTGTTGGATGCGGATGTTAATCTTGGTGTTGTTGACGAATTTATAGAAAATGTCAAAAGCAAGATCATAGGGGGCGATGTAGTTAAAGGGGTGCTCCCGGAACAGATGGTCATAAAGCGCATAGAAGAGTGTCTGATTGAAGTTTTAGGTAATGAGAAGAGCGCTCTTGATCTTAAGGGAAAGGTTCCTGCAGTAATCATGATGGTTGGGCTGCAAGGTGTTGGGAAGACTACTAACACAGTAAAAGTGGCACTTAAGTTAAAAAAGGATTCTAAAAACCCGCTGGTAGCATCTTTGGATGTATATCGTCCTGCGGCTCGGGAACAGCTGAAAGTTTTGGCTGATGGGGTTGGGATAGACAGTCTTCCCATCGTTGAGGAGCAAAAACCACTTGATATTGCGAAGCGTGCCATGAGGGAAGCAAGGCTCAAAGGGCATGATGTTGTACTTTTGGATACGGCTGGGCGATTGCACATTAATCAAGACATGATAGATGAGCTGAAGTGTGTGAAGAAGGAGGTATCACCAGCTGAAATTATATTGGTTGTAGACTCCTTGATGGGGCAAGATGCCGTCATAATGGTGCGTAAGTTCAATGAGGAATTGGGCATTACTGGGACGATCTTTACTAGGGCGGATGGTGATCCTAGGGGTGGTGCCATCTTATCTATGAAGTTGGTTGCAGGGTGTCCTATAAAGTTCATGTCTACAGGAGAAAAGCCGGAAGATTTGGACGATTTCTATCCTGATAGAATAGCTCGTAGAATGTTAAATATGGGAGACGTTGCATCTCTTGTAGAAAAGGCGGTAGAAGCGGTTGGCAAGGATACAATTAATGAGCTGCAGGCAAAAGCCAAGAAGGGTAAGTTCGATTTGGATGATCTTGTTATTCAGCTGAAAGCTTTGAACAAAATGGGTGGTATTGCTAATATAATGAAGTTTATACCCGCTTTTGGTAGTGACATAAAACGCAAAGTTGCTGGGATAGCTGATGACAGCAAAGTGGACATGTACATTGCGATTATTAACTCAATGACGAAGCAAGAGAGGGCGAATCCTGAGATACTAAATGGTGCGAGGAAGGCAAGAATAGCGAAGGGTGCGGGAGTTAAAGTTGATGCTGTAAATGCGCTGCTAAAGCAGTATAATCAAATGAATTCCATGATAAGTAAGTTTAGTCAGATGAAGATGGATAAGATTGCAGATTCTGACATAATGAATCTTTTAAAGGGGAAGTAACCCGTTATTTTTGGCTGTTACACGTGTGATATGCTTGCTACGTCATAGTGCGGGTGTATAGGAGTTTACTTTTGTGTTTTCTAATTTTGGTGAGCGTGTGGAAATCGAGAATACGGGATTGATGAAATGTTCTTTGGTTGCTGTTGTTGGGATGACCAATGCTGGCAAGTCAACCTTAATTAACAAGTTAGTTGGATTTAAGGCTTCTATTGTTACTAACAAGGTGCACACAACCCGAGTGAAAATGAACTCTGTGCTTAATGAAGGTAATGTACAGCTGGTGTTTACTGATACTCCGGGGATTTTTTCTCCTAAGACAAAGCTTGAGAAGTTTATTGTTAAGAACGCATGGATGTCGATGAAGGGTGCGGACATGGTTGTTCTAGTGCTCGATGCTAAGCGGCGGATCTGCGTGCATGTTGAAAAGATTATTAAAAGATTACAACGAGATGATATTGTTTCTGTTGCAGTAATTAACAAGATGGACCTTCTTGATGAAGGTGAGTTAGCAGCTTTTGCAGAGCAAGTGCAGCTATTGCACAAATTTGATAGGGTTTTCACAGTTTCTTCGTTGTACGGAACTGGGGTACGGGATTTAATTGGCTATTTGCAAGAATCAGCATGTGATGGACCATGGTTATATCCGGAAGAATATCGTACTGACGCAACTTTAGAATTCTTTGCGGCGGAGATAACCAGGGAAAAGTTATACCTAGCGCTAAGGCAAGAGCTGCCTTATTCCTTGTCTGTAGTGACGGAGCAGATAGAGGAAAAGGGTGATAGCATGATAATCAAGCAAGTTATTTACGTGATGAAGGAGAGCCAAAAAACCATTGTTGTCGGAGCAGATGCTGCGCTGATTAAGAGTGTGAGCACTTCTTCGAGACATGAGCTAAGTGCTATGCTCAACAAAAAGGTACATCTTTACCTATTTGTAAAAGTGCGCAAGTTTTGGCAAGATAATCTGGAAGAATGTGTTGGATACTCATGATTTACAGGGGAGACGGTTTGTGTATTTATTTTGCGGGTTAATATCCACTGTGTGGGAATATGGGTACATGTGATGTTGGATTCTTTGCTTGTTTTTGACATAGAAACTATTCCAGATACTGATATCTGTAATAATCTCATAGGTGAGGCAGTTGGTGAGGATGACGATATCTTAGCCAAAAGAGAAGCTATGGCGAACTATCACCTTGATATTACGAATGGGCAGAATTCATTTTTGCGACAGCCATTTCATAAGATAGTAGCTATCAGCTTTTTGCGTGCGGATATCAAGAGAGGTGGTGGATACGAGTCCTTCACTCTGCAGGAAATACGTTCTGGTGGTACTGCTCTTTCTTCGGAACAAGAGTTAGTGAAGGGTTTTTTGAGTTACGTTTCTGCCATCAAACCGCGATTTGTTACATTCAATGGTAGAACTTTTGATTTTCCGGTGCTTAAATACAGGGCTATGCTCCACGGGGTGCAAGCTGGGTATTTGTACAAAGCTGGGGACAAGTGGAATAATTACTTTCAGCGGTATAGCGTAGATTGGCACTGTGATTTGTTAGATTACCTTTCGGAGTATGGTGCATCTGCTAAAGTTAAGATGCATGAGGTCTGTGCGGTTATGGGCTTTCCAGGGAAGTTTGGTACTGATGGTTCTGCTGTCACGGAATTATATGACAATGGCCAGCTATCCATGATTCGTGACTACTGCGAAACTGATGTGGTAAATACTTATCTTGTGTATTTAAGGCTGATGCAACATCAGGAGAGGATCACGACAGATTGCTACAATAAGTGCATTGTTTCCTTGCTTGAGTATTTAAGTAAGAGTGAAAAAGAGCATTTATTGGCTTTCAAAGCAGCTTGGGAGAAAATTGCCCAAGGGCGGTTTTTATTAGCCCCATAAACGCAGTGTGTGGGGCTTACGTAGAATTATACGTGGGTTGAATAGCTGAAGTTTTGCGCCATGATTAGGGTGTGTTCTTGTAACAGAAACATTAGAGAGAATTTTCTGTACTGGTGTTCTTGCTGAACTTTTGGGTAGCGTAAGCGGAGGGCCTTGCGAAAGAGCCATTTCTGCTGTGCTGGCCCACTCTAGTATGCTCCTAAGGGAAATATGAATACAATGAGGTAAGTGCCATGCCAGCGCTATCTTATATGGCTAGATGTTCGTGCAATTATTGTGAATTGTAAGTGATTTTGATGAGAAAATGCTTTCTCAGCTACTTTCGGCAATACCCTTTTCTGGTTTGCTAGAATGTTAGTGGAGTGAGCGTGGAGCCTGGTTATACCTTCCTTGGCATTAACACTTTATAATTAGCACGGAATCTGTTTAGAAAAGTTGAACTTCGGTATAGTCCAAACGACAATCTCATGAAAAAGCTACCGGCACCAGCAGGGCTCCAAAAAGAACGTGCAAAAATACAAAATTACACGACACGCCCAGCGCCACACCAAACACGCCCTCGGTAGTAAACCACTCATGTTAGATGATAGACGCGACATCGTATTCCTTGTGAGCTATTACTTCAGGCATCAAGTAGCCAAAAGCTGCATATAGCAGAAAAGCGCTTACCCCCAAGACTATGGGGAATCCTATGGGACGTCTTGCGGCTTCTAGTAAAAGAATAATGCCTATTACTGTCGCAACTATATCTACCCCACTGGGAATAGCAACTCTTGCAGCCAAAGCATCATAAAAGATCAACACATAAGAAACAGCATAGCTTCTATTTCCCTTCCTGAAATAGCTCATATCCAGTCTAGAGTGCTACGACACTTTGCCTCCTTACTAAAAGAAGGCACTACTAAATACACTAGGAACAATGCGAATGACAAATGTACTGCCTGAGCCTTCAAACCTGTGAGCACTATTCAACCGATGCTGTATGTGCTGCCAAGCAGAATGGTAGCGGTGATGCTGTAAATAACTGAACCATATAACTCTGCGTACCCTACTACTATTCCGCAGATTACGTGATAGTTTTATGGTTTTTCGTTTATTATATGGGGATTATCAGGGCTGAGTCCACTAAAGCAAAGGAGCATTTTGCAGTTTTAATGTACTTTAAGGACAGTAAAAAGTTTCACGATTTGCCACACTACATGATTGCATAAAGTACTTCTGATAAGTGCACATTCATATTGTGTCATATACCTGGGATTCAGCAATGGTTGCCTGGGTTTTTTGTTGTCGTGTGCCTATGATAATCTGAAATTAATACAGTATTGATAAGCTACACGCGCTCAGTCATCAATTATAGTTGCATATAGACTCGTGCAGCTCGGTTTATCGGTGTTTTTTGAAGACGTAGTGTGTTTTAGCACTGGTAAGTGCAGGTTTGGATGCTTTGTGCATGACATGTGCTGAATTTTGCGTCAAGCTGTATCTATAGACGTATCATAATGAGTCACTTTTGTAGTATGTGCTTAATAATATAGCAGTGCTACTACGGCGTTTTATTCTAGAATAGATTCTCATTTAGGTTTGCACTGTTCAGTTATTGGGTGGTATTGTGAAAAGCACCTTAGGAGGTATTTTTGGATGAAGTCTGCTAAGTATGTAGTTTTTTGGCTAGGATTAACCATAGGGGTTGCCTTTGTGTTTGATCTGAAGAATAAAATGCATCAGCACAGGGGTGCAACGGCTGTTAGTGTAGCATCTCAGGCTTATGGTGTGGGGGCTTCTGTGCGTAAGTCTAGTGACGGACATTTTTATGTATTTGCATCTATTAACGGAGAAAATATAAAATTTCTTGTTGATACCGGAGCAACTGATGTTGTGCTTTCACACAAAGATGCGCATAGGATAGGTGCACACATGCGCCCCTCAAAGACGTCAAAAACTTATCATACTGCAAATGGTGCCATACAAGCCCAATACTTTTTAATACCTGAGATGAAAGTTGGCGCCTTGATAGCCAGAAATGTTGGTGCAAGTATTAGCACTTCTCAGCTAGAGACATCTTTGTTGGGAATGAGTTTTTTGAAGAATTTCCGCTTTGTTATGAAAAAAGATGAGCTTGTTTTATACCAAGATTAAAACATCTTGGGTGTTTTCTAATACCGTGCACATAACACGCTTCTATTTCCCGTTTTTCGAGAAGAATTATCTGTTTGTTACATGATTAATAAGAAAGGTCTAGGTATTTTGCAAGAACCCGATAATGTCCTTATATTACGTTGATCTCGGTAAGTTAGGGTTCTAACTGAGTATTGGGCCGTGCAGGATTGGTACTCTAGGGTGTGAGTTGTAAATCGCCATAATAGTTGTCTTCTACAATTTTCCAAGCTTGGATTTCCGAGTTCTGCTGTAAAAACCCTGCATTCTGTTATGAGGAACTGGTGTATGAATTTGAAGCTTAGAGATTTGAGGCTTGCGATGCGTGAGCAAGGTGTGGAAGCACTGTTGCTGAATCACGCAGATGAATATCAGTCAGGGTATGTGAATGAGAATAGGCAGAGAGTTGCATGTTTGTGTGGATTTACGGGATCAAATGCGTTTCTTATAATACGTAGTGAGGGGAAATGTATCTTTTTTACCGATAGCAGATATTCCATTCAAGCTTCCTTAGAGGTTGATCAAAGTTGCTACGATATTTACGATATGAGCGACGTTACTCCTTCGATATGGTTGAAAGAGAATTTGCCATTAGGAACTATAATAGGCTATTATGGCGAATTATTTACTCTTCGCCAAATACAAAGATTTAAGCACTTTTGTCTGAAAATGCTCTCGTGTCAAATGCTGGATAAACTCTGGGATAGACCTATGGAGATTCGGCAGCGTGTTGTATCGCATCCAGTGCGATTTGCAGGGCTTGAAAGTCATGAGAAGCGTGCGATTTTAGCATCTAAGATGCAGAATTGTGAATCAATGCTCATAACGGATGTAGATTCTGTATCATGGTTGCTGAATATACGTAACTTAGACTTTGCCTATAATCCGGCAGTTTTATCTCGTGCTATCTTGTATAAGGATGGAAGGGTAGATCTCTTTATCGAAGGTTCAGAGCAAGTAGTTATAGATGGAAAAGGTATTAATGTACTTGAGATAAATGAGCTACCTAATGTCCTAAAGGGCTTAAGCAACATAGCGGTAGATGCCTCAACTCTTCCCATGTACATATTCGATATGATTAAGGATCGGGTGTCTGTAATTGAAGATCAGGACGCCTGCACCATATTCAGGGCAAAAAAGAATGCTGTCGAAATTTATGGTATGAAGGAAGCCCATGTTAGGGATGGGGTTGCAGTAGTCAATTTTTTGTATTGGCTTGATTGTAGTATCGCGAATAATATGAGGGTTACCGAGCTTGATGCTGTATCGAAAATCAGGGAGTTTCGGCAGCAGCAGGATATGTTTATGGGAGAGAGCTTTGAAACTATTTCCGGATTCGGAGGTAATGGAGCCATTGTCCATTACAGGGTGGATGAGAAGAGCAATAAGGTACTTGAAAAAGATGGTATATATCTTATAGACTCCGGTGGCCAATATTCTGATGGTACAACAGACATCACGCGTACAGTTGTAATAGGTGCTCCTTCAGTAGAACAGGTCGCGCGTTTTACTATGGTTCTCAAAGGTTTTATAGCTGTTGCAAATGCAGCATTTCCCATAGGTACTACTGGTGCTGCATTGGACGTTTTAGCACGCCAATATCTGTGGCAAAAACAACTGAACTATGGGCATTCTACTGGTCATGGGGTTGGGAGCTTTCTTTCGGTACATGAGGGACCTCAAGCTATTTCTCCTATTAATAGTGTGCCGTTAGAGCCTGGTATGGTTTTGTCTAATGAGCCAGGATATTATGAGCAAGATGCTTATGGTATCAGAATAGAAAATCTTATGTACGTTGTGGATTGTGGTAGGGGATTTTATAGATTCAGACAGCTTACGTGTGTTCCTATATGTTTGGATATGATAGATCATAGTATGCTTAGTCGTGAGGAGATAGAATATCTCAATGAGTATCATAGCTTTGTGTTTGAGGTGATTTCACCACGCGTGAGTGAAGAAGTGAAACAGTGGCTCCAAGTAGCGTGCAGAAGAATATAGGGTTTGAGAGGCAGTTTTAGGGTAATGATGCATATGGGGTGGGCGCTCAGCATTTTGCATACTGATACGCGGGATCTGAGTATGTTGTGTAGGCAGCTTATTGTGGTGTAGCGTTGCTTTTAGAAGTGAGTGACTACGTCTAAAACGAACTCTGTTTATTGTTGGTAGTAATCTACACAGTACGAAAAAGTTTGGTGTGTAACTCATTGGTTTAGACTTAGCGAGAGACATTGCTGGAGTTGCGCTTTTACGTAATGTGCTGCGCTTATCTGTAGAAAACAACAATGAGCGCTGTGTCAAGTTACGGTACATAGCGCACAGTTCTTCCCGGGGCTGTTTTTCTTACTATCATGGCAGGGAATAAGAGATTCATAGGATACTTAGTTGTTATGTAGTGCTTGATTAAATAGAGTGCTTTATTCTATGAGAAATTGTTACAGAGTAATTTCCGGTATTTTATGCTGCTGCTGACGCGTGCTATGTGTGACTCTGTGAAGTCGAGAGATGCTCTAATTGCGATGGGGTTTGACGTTTTCATCGAGCCTATGTTTGAAGTACGTTACCTTGCCACAGAAATAACGGGACTAGAGGGCTACGAAGTTGTTTTAGCTACTAGTAGACATGGCATTACTGGAATGGCACAAGCTACTGATAATAGAAGCATTCCCATTGTCACTGTGGGTGATAGCTCTATGAAGCATGCACTTAGTTTAGGATTCCAAAATGTTGAAACGGTGAGCGGTACAGCGGAGGATCTCCTGCATTATCTGAGAACGAAATCATATAGTTCTAAAGTGCTGTATATCCGGGGTACAAATATTTCACATGACTTAAGTAAGGTGAGCAGAAACTTTGGGATTACCGTCGAGGAATTGATACTGTACAAGACCATAAGGAGCACTGAACTGAGCCCTGAGTGTTGTGATTTGCTTAGTAAGAGGAAAATTTCAGGAGCGCTGTTTTATTCTATGGAAACTGCGAAAATTTTTATGAACTTAGTGGAAGAGAAGTACACAGAGTGTCTCAATACTGTGGTTGTATATACTATTAGTAAAAGGGTACGTGATGCTCTGAATACATGCAACTGGAAAGGCGTGTTAGTTTCAGAGTATCCCACGGAAAAATCATTATTTAGATTACTATTAAAATAAAAAATTACACTATACCTACGTTTAAATTATGATTATCAATTATTTAAGATATATCTTTGTTAAAAGATTGAAAAAACATTATGATTTGGAAAAATTAGGGGATTGATGCTACAAGCCCCGTGTAGGATGGCTATTCAGATGGGGCATGTTGCGGGTATGACGAATTTTATAAACAATCCTGCTTCTAGGAACGCAGTAGGTTTTTATGTTCTATTCACGGTATTGCTTATTTTGTCTCTATCTGCACAGGCTGCTGCGGGAAAGGCCATTGTAGGGCTATTATCTACTCAGTACTCTACCTATGCCGGAGAGGATAGGACTGCCAAGGACATTGAGGGCTTATTACTAAAGCTTGGTGCTGAGAGAGTAGTTCTCATAGATTATAATGTGATAATGAAAGAACTTGGTGCTGGTTCTGACGCCCTTAGTATCGTGAGGAGAGTGGATAAGTTTCTCTTAGATAATGAGATAGACAGGGTGTTTATTCCTGGTAACTACTACAACATCAGTAGTCCTCCTTTTCCTCCAGTTCCGTATAGACAGTTAGTTACTGATGCTATAGTTAGTATTATGCAAGATAGACATGATATTAAGCTATTAGCTATTTGTGGTGGATTACAGGGGGTATTGCACTCTCAGAAAGTGAAGATAAAGCGCCTAGATAGCATGCTCCGCTCTAGTGAAATGGTGGCATCACATAATGTGTCTGAAAAACATCCAAGGGAATATGGTAAGTCATTGCTTGGAGTCAATGTGGTGCCTGGGAGTAAGTTAGCGAAGATTATTGAGTCTGCTAGGGGTGCAGAAGCAGGTGGTTCCTTGAGGTTTTATGTTCCTGATATGCACAACGAGGGTATAGACATTGGTGAGCATAATGTAAAGAGATTGCTAGATCTTGGATACAAGGTGACTGCATATGCTGATGATGGTATTATAGAGGCTGTAGAGGATAGTAGAGGTAACATGTTGTTACAGATGCATCCAGAATTTCTCTTGATAGGCATGGAGAAAAAAGTAGGGCAGCATGCTGAAGTGGATGTATCCATAAAGATAGCATTGGGAATTATGGATGATTTTCTCTCGAATTGAGGTGGAAGCAATATAGCTGAAGTATTTGCGTTGATTTTGCCATAGGTATCTAACGGTGCATCAGCTTTTTTAGTATCCGGATGCCACGTTGTGTTAGGATTTGTGGCTTTTTCTTAGTTATCTGCAGTAGCGGTAGCTCTATCGTGTGACAGGTATGGAATAATACCGACGAAGTCCATGGGGGGTCCGGTATAGTATATCACCTGGGATTATTCATGATTTTTTCTAGAATTGAGGTAGAAGAGACAGCATAGCATCACGTGTGTTATGGCATTGGTGTAGTGAAGCTGCTCCCCCCGATTAAGGAGCTTTTCTGCGGGAGGGTATGTGGTTGAGTCCGCAGGTATTTCCAATTACCGTCATAGTAAAGGAAAATTTAACCTCGTTGCATAACACGGGGTACTTGGTAGGTTACAGTGTGCGCCTATGTGTTATATAGTAAGCGCTGGTGTTTTGCGGTAGGTTTTCTGAGGGAGTTGGGGGTATGGCCAGCAAAGTTTGTAGAGAGGTAGGTATAGCATTATGATTGCTGAGGTGCTACTTCCTATACCATTGGATAGGTCATTTTACTATTTGGTCCAAGACGAAATTCAGATTTCAGTAGGTGATTATGTGCGTGTACCCTTTTGCAATAGAGTTGCATTAGGGTTGGTTACGGATCTTAAAAATAGCATCGAATCTGATTTAGAGTTGAAGTACATCAAAGATAAGCTTATTTTGCCCTCTATGGCTCCGTCGTTTATCAAATTTATTCAGTGGGTCAGCAATTACAACATCGTACCCATAGGTATGGTATTGAAGATGGTATTTTCAGGTATGCCTAGGGGTAAATTTATGCCACTAGGTGGTGATTTAGCGCAGAGTACGAGCGTTAATGATGTGGATATAGAAGTGGGGAAATTGCCACAGCTATCTGAAGACCAAAGTGATGCGTGTAACTATATAGTAGAGCGTTCTACAGGGTTTTCGGTCACTGTATTGGATGGGAAGACAGGTGCTGGGAAAACAGAAGTTTATTGTACTGCTGCGGAGAAGCTCTTACAGGAATGTACCGATGCTCAGGTATTGGTACTCCTTCCTGAAATCGTTTTAGCAACGCAGCTTATGAAGCGGATTTACGGCTACTTTTCCACTTGTAATCCAGTGGAATGGCATTCTGAATTAACGGTAAAAATGCGTAGGGAGAATTGGCTTGCCGTGACGCGTGGTACTACTTCTATAGTTGTGGGGGCGAGATCTGCGCTATTTTTGCCCTTTAAAAATCTGAAGATGATTATTGTAGATGAGGAGCACGAGAGCTCATACAAACAGGATAGCGGGATGATATACAATGCGCGAGACATGTCTATTGTATTGGGAAAGCACGTTGACATTCCAGTAGTGTTGTGTACAGCGACTCCATCACTGGAAACCATGAATAACATACAGCAGAAGAAGTACAATCATGTAGTATTGAAGAGAAGGTTTGGGGAAGCGGTGATGCCAGACACAATAGTGGCGGATATGCGTAAAGACGAACTGAAAAAGGCATGGCTGTCGACATGCTTATACGAAAAGATATGCGAAACACTTGCGAAGCAGCAGCAAGTAATGTTGTTCTTGAACCGAAGGGGATATGCAAGGCTTGTACTGTGTAAAAAGTGTGGACACAAAGTAAACTGTCCAAACTGCTGTACATGGCTTACGGAGCACAGAGTTTTAGGAGGAATGCTATGCCACTACTGTGCATATAGTTGCGAGATACCAAGAGAGTGTCCGTCGTGCCAAGAGTATAACACCATGAGCCCCTACGGTGTGGGTATAGAAAGGATACTGGAAGGTATACAAGAGCTCATCCCTAAAGCACGCTCTGTGGTCCTAAGCAGTGATGTAAGTGCCCAACAGGCAAATAGTATCGTTGAGCAAGTGCTGCAAGGAGAAGTGGATATTATTATTGGTACGCAGATTATAGCAAAGGGGCATAACTTTCCGAAATTGACATTGGTAGGTGTTATAGATGCGGACTTAGGGTTGGGGAATAGTGATCTTAGGGCAACAGAAAAGACGTATCAGTTGTTGCATCAGGTTTCTGGTCGTTCTGGTAGATATAAAGAAAAGGGGCAGGTTGTACTACAGACGTATGATCCGGATAGTGCGGTTATAAAATCGTTGCTGTCAAGTAATCGAGATGATTTTTATAGTGTAGAGCTAAAAACAAGAAAAGTAGCCGAAATGCCTCCGTACATGAGGTTAGTATCAATAATAATTTCAGGTAGAGAAGAAATAGGTGTTATTGCTGTGGCTAATGAGATTGTCGCGAGCATGGCTGGTAAAATAACAGTTTGGGGACCGGCTCCAGCGCCTATCAGCTTGTTAAACAACATGCATAGGTATAGGGTGCTTTTGAAAGTTACCAGTGTTTCAGCGATTAAGAGCTTACTGTCAGAGTGCAGAGAGAAATACAAAAAGTTGCGTAATGTACGTGTAGTTATCGATGTGGACCCCATGAATTTTATTTAGATAGGTTTGCGATGGGGTATTGTTTGAGAAGATTCATATAGTTTAATAGTAGGATATGACATGCGGTGTAGTGCACGCTTTTAGAATTAGTGGGTTTATATCAATGGAAAAAGAGATATTGCTGCTTGAAGGTGTGAAAGCTTTGGAGGTGAAATAATTCTGGCTTTAAATAATGCATTTGTGATAAGGCCTATATAGCTACTTCACGCAAATGTACCAATCAGCGCATTACAAAAATCATATACGGCGTGTTGTAACGGAATGCTACGCCTACGGAAAAAAACCAGGTTCTGTTGTGGTACATGTTACAAGATATC
>NZ_JAHLEX010000022.1:0-5262 GCF_023476575.1 Anaplasma phagocytophilum
CATAACCAACACTACCTTCCATAGCTACAAGCATGTTGTCCTTAAACCCAATCCGAGGATCGGGTGTATTCCAGTCAAACTTGTTAGACTCAAGTTTGACACTCTTACCATCCTTTAAGTATGGATATACTGCCCTAGTCTCTCCGTTACTCTCCCTTATACTAAAATCTCTTATCTTGCTAAACTCTGCTCTGTATTCCAGTATTCCTACCTTAAATAATAACTGTAGTGAATGACAGATTAGAGAGCACACTCACTAGTGTTTTCGAAACTGAAAGATATCTTAAAGTATTGAGGTGATATCTTTACGATGAGGTTTTAGTAAGAGTAACTTCCTAACGTCTCAGGAAACTGTAAGATATCAGTTACTAGGTCTTTCGCTACAGCCGTGGTATTGTAGTTTCTAACGGTCATAGGGGGTCCCAATACTTGCAGCCGATGAAGTGAGCCAATTCTTACTACCATCTCTTTCTAGCGTTTCACGTACAAAGTCCCTAAATACTTGTGGTGAAGCCCAGCCCGCTCCACTGCTTCGTCAGCTATCACCACAGCACAGAACGATGTTCCATCATTACTTGACCTATGACGGGTAGTATAGGCATATAGCCTCCGATCTTGATTGCTGTTACCAGGCTTCGTACTATAGACCTTGCTATCGATACTACGGCTAGAAATCTCACTCAAGAGCAGCAGCAAGATATACTTTTTAGGTATGCGTCTATTTTTCTCTTCACTCAATGTCACAATACCAATATCATTTTATGGGTCTTAGGAAAATCACCGGAGAAGAGTTGCGTGAAAGTCACTACATCAAAACTGAAGGACTTTTTTAGTAATCCTGGGGCTTATGGCAGCGTATTGCTGCATGGTAATGATTACAGTAGAATAAGCCATTACACACAAAAAATCATAAATCTTCTTACACGCAAAGAAGAATTTTCAGTATTGCGTGCAGAATTCTCGCACGTCAGCAAGGAACCTGAGCAATTATTTGTAGATTTATCAACTGTGCCCATGTTCCATCAAAAGTCTTTGGTGATACTCACCGATGCAAAAGATTCCTTGAATCCTGATTTAAAAACCGCTGTAGATAATTTAAATACCTGTCACTGCTACGTAATAGTGCAGGCTAAAGAACTGTCTAGCACGTCTTCGCTCCGAATATATTACAACAATCATGTAACGTACGCAGCCATTGCTTGTTACAAGGAAGATAACATCAATAATATAGTAGCAGAGTTTCTCGCTGAAAATCAGGTTACTTATAATACTGAGACGTTCTCTCTTTTCTGCAACTTGCTACAGACAAGCAATGCTTGCATACAACCTGAGTTGGAAAAATTACTACTGTATCTGGGCCCGAAAAGAAATCTATCCATAGAAGATCTTAAGGAGAGCTATGCTGCGGACTTTGACCCTGCACTTGACGATATCTGTGTTGCGATAGCCGACGGTAATTTAAAGAGCTTTATTAGAGCCGCTGATGCACTCATGCAAAACAAGATTGCTGCAGTATTTATAATAAGGTCAAGCATAAAATACTTTATGACGTTAGAGTACTTGCTAAGGAAAGTTAGAAGTGGATGCGATGTTAATACAGCAGTAAAATCCGTCCAGCCTCCCATATTTTTTCGACTTGTGGCTCAGTTCAAGAAACATGTTTCTTCTGTTCCCTATCAAATGGTACAATTAATCTTGCGTAGGTTACATGAAGCTGAGGTACAGTGTAAACTTTCTGACTCGTCACAGGAATCCATGTTCCGATATTTAATGTATTCTCTAATACTAGGCGTGCAGCAGATTCGGCGGTAAGTATAAAAGCCAAGTTAAGCTTTTTCACCTTTTTGTTTGCTCGGACAAGACTAGCAACAAGGATCTATTATTAGATAAGGTAAGGACATTGTTCACTTTGCTAAGGCTGTTGAAATCTCTCACCCTATCATCGATACCAAGGTTTGTAGTGGAAAGCATGCGGCGATTTCCACTGGCGGACAGGCGACAACGTACGATGCAGCGCCGGGGGATACGAACACTAAAACAGCTCAGTGCAGTGGCTTTGGGACTAGTGGAGCGACGGGAGGACATGGTGCTTTGAATAAGTTTGTAAGCCTTACGGGAATAGGTGAGGGTAAAAACTGGCCTACGGGTCAGGCTGGGGCATCTGGAGGTGCTAAGATGGGCCCTACTAATAGCAACGCCACCGCTGTAGCAAAAGACCTAGTAAAGGAACTCACCCCCGAAGAAAAAACCATAGTGGCTGGGTTACTAGCTAAAACTATTGAAGGGGGTGAAGTTGTTGAAAGATTCGTATCTCCATATCTAGCATTGTTATCTTAGGAGTAGTAGATTGGACATAGAGTCAGTGCCGTGGAAGTACGTTACAGTAATCTAATATATTAGACTTTGGGTGCTATTATCAGGCCCCTGGTTTATACCAGAATAAGATATCTAGGATATCATTTCAGAATAAGGGTAATGACCTTACGTTGTTGAGAAATTAGTGTGCTTTCTTCTGACTTCATAAGGACCTGAGACGAGTTATACCCCTTCCGCTGGAATCAATCAACCTTGTGATGGTTATTTCTGACATGTTGTGAAGTTTCACCTGTACGACCTCTAAATATAACTGCAGTACTGTAAAGTTGTTCAGAATATAGAGTTAGTTCTAATAGCGCTGTAGATAGTGAGCGGATAATCTCAAGCTGCTTCTCATTCAGTGATCTTGCGCTCCATTACAGGATACATTGGTATCTTCATATAAATTATCTGATCAAAAGTGTGCACCATAGGCTACAAGGCTCATATCTAGAGTACCTGTGCTATGTTTACCGAGTGAGTTTTCATTACCAAGTATCATGTTTATTTTATAGGAATGTATTATGAGATAAATCAGGAAAAAAGCTTAGGTGTTGTTCCGTATGCTTGCGGAATATACTCACAATTGAAGTTATGAAATATACTTAAGATACTATAAAATTTTAGGAATTTAATCCATGAGCCTTTCACATCATCGGTTTATATGTTAAACTCCAGGGTATTTTTTATGATTAATCAAAAGGATTACTATGAATTACAGAGAATTGCTTGTAGGGAGCCTATCTGCGGCCGCAGTATGTGCTTGCTCCCTTTTAATTAGTGGATCCTCATTTGCGTACTCAGGCAATAATGATGCGTCTGATGTTAGCGGTGTTATGAATGGCAGATTTTACGTAAGTGGGAGCTATAGTCCGTCATTCCCTTCTATATCTTCATTTGATATTAGTGAGTCTGACAGGGGAGGATCTTACGTAAAAGGTTATAACAAGAATTTGAGCACGTTGAATGTTTCAGATCCTATCAGCTTCACGCAAAATGCTCCCTCATTCAAGTTTGCTAAGAGTTTACTAACATCTTTTGACGGTGCAACTGGCTATGCTATTGGTGGAGCTAGAGTGGAAGTGGAAGTTGGATATAAAAAGTTTGAAACACTTGCTGACAGTGACTACAAGCATGTAGAGGCGCATAACTTTGTTGCTGTGGGCCGTGATGCGATATTAACTCCGGATAACTTCTTTGTAATGAAAATAGACAGCGTCAAAGATATATCTGTAATGCTTAACGCTTGTTACGACGTTATGCATACTGACTTGCCTGTATCTCCTTACATGTGTGCCGGGTTAGGGGCGAGTTTTATTAATATCGCCGACCACGTTACAAGCAAGTTAGCTTACAGAGGAAAGGTAGGCGTAAGTTACAAACTTACCCCTGAAATATCTTTAATAGCCGGAGGTTTTTACCACGGAATTTTCGATGAACAGTATACAGGTATTCCCGCAAGTAACCGTGTAAACATAGCAGGTGGTGCTGCAGCCAAGGTAAAGGCAAATATAGCTAGTTACGGCTTTAACATAGGAGCAAGATTTGCTTTCAATTAACTGATGGAGAACATGTGGTAAAGAACTGGCAAAGCTTTACCACATGTTAAACTAAATAAGCGCACTTCAGAGCTTCAAGAGATATCATGATCGTGCTGACAAGCATTATCGCATTTTGTTTTCAATATCTAAGCAACTGATGAGGTTTTGAACATTTTAGATATTCCCTCACTAAGAAGATCATAACAAGCATTAACCATAACTGAAGTAGAGGAAACCGCCCTAATCTCAACAACTTCTCCACCTTCAATAGTTTTAGCTAGTAACCCAGCCACTATTGTTTTTTCTTCAGGAGTGAGTTCCTTTACGAGGTCTTTTGCTAAGGCTGTAGCGTTGTCGTTATTCGATTTAGACGTTTCACTCGACGTAGGCCAGTTCTTAGTACCATCACTCAATGTGTTAGAAACAAAGTCATGCAGAGCCTGTGCCTTCGCCACCCCTGTGTCGGTGTCCGAACCCTTTTGGTTCTTGCCACCACACAATGATGTACCAGCATTGCTACTATCACCCGCACCAACTATATACTTTGCAAACCTGTTCGTAGTATCACCATCCTTCCGCTTTGTCACACAAACCCTACTATCGATGTTAGGGTAAGAGATTTCAACAGCCTTAGCAAAGTGAACAATGTCCTTACCTTATCTAATAAGAGCACCCTATACATAAACCAGATATGAAATCGAAAGATTACGAGACAAAACATACCTAGAGACTGCTTTTAGATATTCGGAGGAGCGTAGTTACTCAGTCTCCTCGCATATTAAACTCATTTGTAAACGAGAGACACTACATCATAAGCTAACTCCTTAGCTAGTAGATATACTGTATATGCTCCTTCTCTGCTGTGTATAATAAGCAAGATTAAGAAAGGAGGGTGTTTTTGTAGTATTACCCAGATCTTTCTAAAACAAGGCATCACTTCCTTGTGCATGCCCTATGTTAGCCCTGTATACTGAACAATTCTTTTTATAGACGTTGTGATACAGCATATTCTTAGTGGGTGAAAGCTCTGCATTGCGTGGTATAAGTACACACATGTGTCTTACGGTGGGTGTTGCAGGCTTTCATGCTGTAACAATAATACTATGCAGAAGTGCTTTTAATAACCATGCTTCCAGGAATGATATCCTATACGAAATGCTTTGCCATGAATGCAATGTTCTCCTAAATATTGCGCCATATCAGCAAAGAAGAAAAGAGATAGATATCTAATATTTCTTGCGTAGCTGCATTAGTTTCTTCCACATTACATACGTACATAACGGGCTTGCTAGTTAAAAGCTGCAAGTGCTTAAGTTCATGAGGAGCAACATCCGCTACAGATCTCGCAGGTCTGCCATCCTCCAAT